>JADFKA010000175.1 GCA_022565135.1 Pseudomonadota bacterium | reverse complement strand
TGACATCGCTATTGACTTCACGCTGCCCAATGCCAGGGAGAGCCGGTTTCGTCAGAGGCATTGCGTGGTGACGGGCCGCTCGTCCTGAGTTTTTATCGGGGCGGCTGGTGTCCTTACTGCAGTATGGAATTAAAGGCGCTGCAGGATGTAAACGACGAGATTAAGGCGTTGGGTGCGAGCCTGGTCGCCATTTCGCCGCAACTGCCCGACGTATCATTGTCCACTGCAGAAAAGAATGAGCTGGAGTTCGAGGTCTTGAGCGATGTCAACAATGAAGTTGCCGACAAGTATGGTTTGACCTTTTCCCTGGCCGAAGACTTGCGTCCGATCTACAAGATCTGGGGCGCCGATGTTGCCACGGTCAACGATGATCCGGATTGCAAACTACCGCTACCGGCGACTTACGTGATCGATCAGGATGGCAAGATCGTGCACTCATTCACCGACGAAGATTACACCGAACGCCTCGAGCCGGATGAAATACTGGACTCCCTTCGAAAATTGCGTAATACATGACGCCTGTCGGGTCAATGATATCTCGCTCTAGCCGCTTCAATTCGCCAGACATCATTTGTCTCCTCTGTAGCGTTTCAAATTTCATTAAATGTTATATGTTTTACACTTCATAATTGCGTAATCGAAATAATATGGCAAGGTCTTCTCACTGACGGATCATATGGGTATTACATCAAATGTAGCGACTTTCGATCGCTGGATACGATCAAGCTTTATCGAAATGAATACTGAGCTCGAGGGAGTGTACTGGGCCCAGGAGAACAGGGCGGAGGTAAAGACCGGTGGCGCTGACATCAAACAGCAATTGCTGGAAGAAGGCCGCAGCCACATCGCCGAATTACTCGATGAGGGCAATACGGACGAGGGTTTCGATAACAACTTCGACCTGCTTGGCAATGTTGGCCTGTACATGGCGGCGTGCCGCCGCCACGAATTGACCGAACCGTCGGGCGAACGGACGTCCCCATTGAGGGAAGCATCGGCACTAGCCCTGCAACTCGGGGCATCACTGGGCGTCACGCCGCGATTTGCCACCAGCCATCTTTCAACGCACAACCTGGCGATCGATGGCGTGTACAAAACTTTTACTTCGCTGGACGCGGAAACTGTTTTCCTCGAGTACAACACGCGTGGAGTTTTCGCATACAAACGGGCCGCGGACGCCTTGCTTCGCACATTGCCGCTAGGCGTTTCCCACCCCGTTACGTTTGATCTGCTTGCCGCCGCAAATGACGCGCTTGGGGATGTAATCACACATAACGAATCGCTCTACGAAAAACTGGACGAGGACCGTTTTTTCTTCTGCGTACGGCCATATTACAAACCGCATCGCGTGGGCCTGCATGAGTACCGGGGCGCAAATGCCGGCGACTTCGCGGGCATCAATGTTATCGACATGACCTTGGGTTTGTGCCAGGCGGATAATCTCTCCTATTCGCAATTACTGGTCGATAAATTCCTGTACATGCTGCCCGAAGATCAGTCGATCCTCCGCGATGTCATGCGGCGTGAAAGCCTCCTGAACAGTTTCCTGGAACTGCTGGAAACACATGGCGCCGAACCGTGGTTCCGGAAGAACGCCGCAATGTTCCTCAAAGTCTGCGAAACACACGGCAAAACCGCGGCGCAACACCATGACCTGCTCATCAGCAGGTTCATCGAAAAGCAGGCCAAGTTGCTTCCGGAAAAGTTTAAGGAAAACATCACAGCAAGCGGGCCACCATTGGAAGTGGTCGTAAATGCACTGGCAAAATTGAAGGACCTGAGACTGGCTGCTGACCGGGACGATATCCCAAGCCGTTACGCCGATATTCAAAAGCTTAAGTCAGCGCTTTAGTAATTGATCGCCGGCGACATTGACGGATAGAAAAGGCCGATCAAACGCATGCCATCGGGAGATGTGCATTCCAGCGAATGTGCCTGCTTCAGTGGCAGGAAAATCGTGTCCCCAGGCTGCACGGGTGTTTTGGTCTCATCGGTCCACATGAATCCCTCACCCGACAGGATTGTTATCGTCTCTTCGTAAAGGTGACGATGATGCGCGGCGCGTGACTGTGGAATTTCTCCGATAAACTGCGTAACCGGTGTCCCGTGACTCTTGTCGCCGATCAGTACCTGGAAGAAGCGGTCCGCCATCGCTTCCTGCTTGCTTTCATCGACGCCTTGCACGCGATCCGGCACCGATACGTCAAACGTAGTGGGCATTTCGTCCAGAAACTCCGGTGTCTCGCAGTGCGGGCACACCGAAATGTTCATGACAATCGGGGCTGTATCGTTGTTCGTAACCTGAAAAGCCTCGTCGGGTTTCACGCAGACACCGGTCTCCGCCGAAACCGCAAATTCATGGCCGCCAATATTGACGGTGCCCTTCCCTGAGCCGACGAAAAGTACCGCGTCGCTTCCCGGATACCGCAGTATGGGTGACTCGCCTGTCGTGACGGTTGCTACATACTGGGATAATTGATTGGCGCCATCCGCGGAGCCAATGACGGAATAGAATTGCATGCTGCCGCGCTTGAGCATCGCCTCATCCGGCACCCGGATGACATAGCAGCCGTTGTCGAGCATTGCCTTTAGCGCCCCGCCTTCCTGCTCCTGGTAGTCAACCAGTGCGGCACCATCACCCTCCTTGGCTTCTTCATACACGTCGGAAAGCTGATTGTGCGAGCCGTCGCAAAGAGGTTGCCCCCTGGTGTGTTTGCACGCACAAAAAAGTTTCTCTCCGGACTCGTCTGCGACCCATTTGAGTGGTTCGAAATCGGTGGTCTTGTGCGATCCATCACAAAACGGCTGCTTCTTGCTCAAACCGCACGCGCACCAGAAGTAGGTTTTCCCTTCCTTTACTTCAACCAGATAGGGTTTGCGGCGTGCGATTGTCGGGGACGGCATGGCGTTGTCCTGCAAAATATCAGACTAGTAGGTGTTTTTGCTCGCGCAAGGCGCGAAACAGGGAATCTATGTCGTCCTCATTATTATAAAAATGCGGTGAGATTCTCAGGTTTCCGGACCTGCTCGAGGTAACGATGCCCTGGCTATCGAGAATGTCGACCAGCGCATGCTCATCGTGTGTGCGCAAAGTAATTAATGGGCCATGCCGCCTGGGGTCTGTCGGTACCGCCAGCGTATATCCGGCGTTCCTGGCCTCGGCGATGATCGCCGCAGTCAGTTCGCCAATCCGGTATTCGATCGCCGGCAGGCCGATATCTGCGAGAATCTTCAGCCCGGCTTCCGCCGCATAGCAATTTGGTACCGGGGGCGTTCCCATCTCAAAGCGACGCGCAGTCGGCGCCGGCTCGTAGCTGGTCGTATTCATGGCGAAGATGTCTGACTGCGCGAACCAGCCGGTCACCGTCGGCACGAGACTTTCGATGAGCGGTTCGCGGACATACAAAAAACCAATGCCGGCCGTTCCGAGCAGATATTTCAACATCCCGCCTACGGCAAAATCGACGCCGACACGATGCACGTCAAAATCCATGGTGCCAAAACACTGGTAGCCATCCATGAGCAACAACGCACCCTTCTGCCTGGCGATTTCCGCAATGGCCGGGATGTTCAGCCGTGCGCCGTTGCGGAAACAGACGTGGGTAACCGCGACGATTAAAGTCTCATCATCGATCGCAGATTCGAAGTGCTCGACCGGAATGTAGCCATCCTTTTCAGGAACCCGCACAACCTTTGCGCCACGAAGTTCCTGCGCGTACCAGATTTGTGCATTGGTCGGAAACTCGAATTCACTGATGACGACCTTGTTGCGTGCCTGATCGAAATTCAATGCACTTGCCACGGAGTTGATGCCGGCAGAGGCTGATGCAGTCACCGCTATTTCGTCCGGGTCAGCACCCAGGAAACTTGCAACCGCGTTGCGCACGCTGTCGTTGCGTTCTACCCAGTAGTTCCAGTCGGTGCCTTTCTCCTGACGATCACGGATGTATCTTTGCAGCGCATCGGTAACGTCTGTCGCCAATGCACCGTAAGCACAACTATTCAGGTAGGTTTTCTTTTCGAGAACCGGAAAAAGGGATCGAATGTTCGCCCAATCGGGTTCTACTGCGGTGGGGCTGATGTCAGGTATGGAAATCATTGTGAGCAATAATGTTTTCGTCTATTCCGCTTGTGTGGAGAAAATACATGAAATCAGATATATTCTCAAAGAATAACGATTTTTTGGAGACTGCACTATGCCGATAGCTGGACACGGTGACAAATGGTTACGTACCTTCGTGCCCTACCTTCTGTATCGGACGTCCAGCCAACTCAACCAGATAATTCGCACGCGCTTGCGCAAGTCTGGTGTCAATCTCGCTCGCTGGCGGGTGCTGGCGGTACTGCGGGCCTATGGCAAGCTGAACCTCGGCCGCATTGTCGAACTCACGGTCATGGAACAGCCATCGATCAGCCGCATCGTGACGCAACTCGAACGCGAGGGCCTGGCCATGCGCGAAGTTTCGACCGAGGATTCCCGTGTAGTTTATGTCAGCCTCACCGCGGCCGGTGAAAAAGCGTTCAAGGAAATATATCCAACAGCTCAAGGACACCAGGAACGGGCATTGAGCGGATTTACCGCCAGGGAAGTCGACAGGCTGACTGATTTTCTGCGTCGTATTCAGGACAACATCGAAGCAGACGAATGAGGTCGCAATTTGCGCTGCTATTCTT
>JADFKA010000174.1 GCA_022565135.1 Pseudomonadota bacterium | reverse complement strand
AGCTGATTATCGGCGGGCCGATGACGGGAAAAACAGTCACCACCGATCGAGTACCCATCGTGAAAGCGACGAATTGCATACTCGTGTTGTCGCAAGACCCTGCGTTGGGACCGGAGATGCCGTGCATTCGATGTGGCAACTGTGCCGCCGTATGTCCCGTACAATTGCTGCCGCAGCAGCTGTTCTGGTATGCCTGTGCCGACGAGGAGGCGAAAATTCGCTCATACGGTCTGACTGATTGCATTGAGTGCGGCTGTTGCGACCTTGTTTGCCCGAGTCACATCCCGTTAACCTTCGATTTTCGAATGGCCAAAGCCCGATATCGCGAAATGGCCGATGAGAAAGCTCGGGCCCAGCGCGCCCGGTTGCGATTCGAGGCGCGCAACGAGCGCCTGGAAAAACAACAGAAGGCGCGCGATGACGAGCTGTCTCGACAGAAAGAAACGGCGCAACAGGCTGGACCTGAGGCGATCGCCGCAATCCTCAAGCGCAAGCAACAGGCAAAGGACGAGGACTGAGCATGGAATTCGTCAGGCGAGAAGCACCGTATATAGCGCCCAAGGCCAACGTGTCGTCGATGATGTTGCAGGTGCTGGTGGCGTTGATTCCGGCCGCGCTTGCGCATGTCTGGTATTTCGGTCCGGGTTTTCTCTGCAACCTGATCATTGCAGCGGTATTTTGCGTCGGTGGCGAAGCGTTGGTGATGCAGTTGCGGGGTCGCCCGCCATTGGCGACGATCTCCGACTATAGTGCGCTGGTCACAGCTGTTTTGCTTACATTCGCGCTGCCGTCACTAACGCCATGGTGGGTCACCGCAACAGGTTCCTTGTTCGCTATCGTGATCGCAAAGCACATGTACGGGGGATTGGGTTTCAACGTATTCAACCCGGCCATGGTCGGCTACGTCGTGGTCCTGATCGCTTTTCCTATGGAACTCAACCTGTGGGTCGCGCCGCACATGGGTGACATCGATTATCAGTACCTGACGCTACTGCAAACCATTGTCTACACCCTGACCGGATCGTTACCCGAAACGCTCGCATTCGACGCAATCAGTCGTGCAACACCACTCGATGCGATGCAAGCAGGACTCCGAACCATGCATACGTTTAGCGAAATCTGGGCCAATCCGATCATGGGTAATTTCGGTGGCCGTGGTTGGGAGTGGATTGGCAACCTCACGCTGGCCGGTGGTATCTGGTTGCTGATTAAAAAGATCATACGCTGGCATATACCGGTTGGCGTATTCGCCGGCCTGCTGATCCCGATGACTGTGATGTACGCGATAGATTCAAGCGCCAATGCCGGCCCGGGCTTTCATCTTTTTTCGGGCGCGACAATTCTGTGCGCTTTCTTCATAGCGACCGATCCCGTGTCGGCCGCGACCAGCCCTAAAGGTCGCCTTGTCTACGGCGCAGGAATCGGCTTCTTGATTTTCTCTATCCGCCAATGGGGCTCCTACGCCGACGGCGTCGCGTTCGCCGTGGTATTGATGAACATGGCAACGCCGGCGATTGATTATGTGACCCGCCCGCATATCGTGGGTCATCCGCGACGTGGGGGACATCCATGAGAGCGGCACAGTCCGTCATCAGGAGCGGCACAACCCTGGCGTTGATAGCGGCAATCTGCACGGCGCTGGTTGCGGCAACTTACGAATTGACGACCGAGCGTATCGCGGCGAACGAGAAAGCGTGGCTCGAAAAAAGTTTGCAGCCGGCACTTGCCGGCGTCATCTATGACACCGAAGCCAGCGAATCCAGACTCGTTATTGAGCCACCGCATGATTTACCGGGGTCGGATGAAGCTCTGATCTACCGCGTATACTTCGATGAGCAACCCGTTGCTGCTTTATTCGCAGTGACGGCGCGCAATGGTTTTTCGGGGCCGATCCGTATTCTGCTCGGTGTGGATTTTGACGGGGTGGTTACTGGCCTGCGTATTTTGCAGCATCGTGAGACGCCCGGACTGGGTGACAAGATCGTGTCTGCACGATCCGATTGGGTATATCAGTTCGATGGAAGATCGATTCGCGATCCCGATGTGACCGGTTGGGCTATCCGTGGTGATGGCGGCGAATTCGATCAATTGACAGGCGCATCGATTACGCCGCGCGCCGTCGTCAAGGCGATGCGAGACACGCTGATTTACTACGAAGCGCACCGTGACGAGATTTTCTCTCTACCATCGACCGAGGATAAACGATGACATCGGGCGGATTGATGGAGCGTCTGCAAGACGGATTATGGAAGGAAAATCCAGGTCTCGTGCAGTTGCTTGGACTGTGTCCGTTGCTCGCCGTCACCACCTCACTGGTAAACGGGCTCGGGCTCGGTATCGCGACAATGGTCGTGCTGACGTTATCGAACGGACTCGTGTCCGCGGCACGGCGCTGGATACTGCATGAAATTCGCCTGCCGATCTACGTGGTAATCATCGCGAGCCTCGTCACTTGCATCGAACTGATGTTCAAAGCCTGGTTCCCGACACTGGATCGTTCGCTCGGCATATTCATCCCGCTGATCGTGACCAATTGCGCGATCGTCGCACGCGCTGAGGTATTCGCGTCACGCAATCCGATCGGCGCCAGCCTCGTCGACGGCATGGGCATGGGCGCAGGATTCGCATTACTACTCATGGCCATTGGTGCCTTTCGCGAATTGCTTGGCCAGGGCTCGATCCTCGCAGGGCTCGATCTGATCACCGGCGGCGAGCCTTTCAGCGGATTCTCGTTCGCGGACAGCGGATTCTTGATCGCTGTTTTGCCACCCGGCGCTTTCTTCAGCCTGGCGCTCGCCGTCGCTGCTAAAAATGCGATTGACGGCAAACGACGCATATCACGTCGCCGTACAATGTCACGTAAGCTGCGCCCATCTGACCATCCGCGATCGTGAACAGGGACAAACGCGCGAAAATTTACGCCAAGCTGCGTGAGTTCGACCCGAATCCGGATACCGAACTCCACTACGACAGCCCGTTCGAGCTGCTCGTGGCCGTGGTTCTCTCTGCACAAGCTACCGACATCAGCGTCAACAAGGCAACCGACAAACTGTATCCGGTCGCGAATACTCCGCTGGCCATTCTTGAACTCGGTGTCGAGGGGCTATTGCCTTATATCCGCACCATCGGCCTGTATAACAGCAAAGCTAAAAACATCATCAAGACTTGCAGAATTCTGATCAATGCATACGACAGTGAGGTGCCACAAACTCGTGAGGAACTGGAGGGATTGCCAGGCGTTGGCCGCAAGACCGCCAACGTCATACTGAACACGGCCTTCGGCCAACCGACAATCGCCGTGGACACCCACATTTTCCGCGTCTCCAATCGCACCGGCATGGCGACTGGCAAGACACCGCTGGCCGTCGAAGAGCGCCTGACTCGCTTCACACCTGACGAATTCAAGAAAAACGCACATCACTGGCTGCTTCTGCACGGGCGCTATGTCTGCAAGGCGCGAAAACCGCTGTGCGGCGAATGCAAAATCATCGAATGGTGCGAATACCGGTGTAAAGAATTGTCATGATCTGCGATGTAATAATCGCGGCCCCGATAAGGTCTTGTGCTGTATGAGTGACTCAGACTCACAATACCCGGTAAGCGGCGCCGGCCTTGGCCTGCGCCGGCCGCTGGCCGACAAGCTGCAAGGCCTTGCCAAGGGCAAAATCGATTTCATGGAGATTGCCCCTGAGAACTGGATTCATGTCGGCGGCGCTCTTGGCAAGAAACTTCGCTACTTCACCGAGCGATATCCATTCCTGATTCACGGCCTGTCGCTCTCGATCGGCGCCCCTGTACCTCTCGACGAGCAACTCGTGCGTGACATCAAGGCATTCATGGCCGCGCACAATATCCTTATGTACTCGGAACATTTGAGTTATTGCGGGGATGATGGACACCTGTATGACTTGATGCCGATTCCTTTTACCGAAGAAGCCGTCAAGTATGTCGCCGCTCGTGTCAGGCGGGTGCAGGACATCCTCGAGCAGCGCATCGCACTGGAGAACGTCTCGTACTACGCGCCAACTGACGCATCAATGAACGAGGTTGATTTTCTGCTTGCGGTGTTGCAGGAAGCCGACTGCGATCTGATGCTCGACATCAACAATATTATCGTAAACAGCATCAACCACGGCTACGATGCGCACGAATTCATGGTCAGAATGCCCGCCGAACGGATTCGCTACTTTCACCAGGCTGGGCATTACGTCGAGGCTCCGGACTTGCGGGTAGACACACACGGCGCTGCTGTCGATGAGCAGACCTGGAGCTTGCTCGCTGACGCCTACGCGCATTTCGGGCCGGTTCCCACATTGCTCGAGCGCGATTTCAATTTTCCACCAGTCGCGGAATTACTCGACGAGCTCAGCCACATTCGCGAATTGCAACGTGACGCCAGGCAACCGGAGGCCGTCAATGGCTGAGCAACTTGATTTTCAGAAAAAACAGTTCGCTTTTGCCGCACACATTCGCGATCCGAAAAACGCACCGGCACCCGCGGGCATCGAAGATCGACGCATGGCCATTTATCGCGAACTGTTCTTCAACAACCTGCGCAGCCTGCTCGCAACCATGTTTCCGGTGCTGAAGAAGCTACATTCAACCGCGAAGTGGAACCGCATGATTCGCTTGTTCATGCAAAAACACAGAGCGAAAACGCCGTATTTCCTGCAATTG
>JADFKA010000173.1 GCA_022565135.1 Pseudomonadota bacterium | reverse complement strand
CCAAGAAAAAGGTCGCCAGCAAGAAACGCCCGGCCGTCAAGAAAAAGGCTGCCAGCAAGAAACGCCCGGCCGTCAAGAAAAAGGCTGCCAGCAAGAAACGCCCGGCCGTCAAGAAAAAGGCTGCCAGCAAGAAACGCGCATCTGGCATGCGAAATGCACCGCGCAAAGCACCCAAGCTACAAATCCGAGACAGGAACGACCTATTATCAGGGCCGATCCATGGGATTGGTGCATACAAACCCAGACGCGGCGAGCGTTATATGAGCACCTTGCAGCTTGAGCACTTCCAGGAGATTCTCGATGCTTGGAAGCACGAGCTTATCGCTGAAGTGAGCCGTACGGTCCATCATATGCAAGACGAAGCTGCCAATTTTCCCGATCCGAACGACCGCGCGACGCAGGAATCTGAATTCGGACTCGAGCTCAGAACGCGTGATCGTGAACGCAAGCTACTTCGCAAAATTGACTCGGCACTCGCACGAATTGACGAGGGTAGTTATGGCTTTTGCGACCAGACGGGCGAGGAAATCGGTCTTAAGCGACTTGAAGCGCGACCCGTTGCCACGTTGAGTCTGGAAGCGCAGGAACGCCGAGAACTTGCTGAGCGCCAGTTCCGGGATCGGGACGATCGTTACCGGTAACGCTAAATTAATCTCGCTAGCAGCGGGTCGGTAGCCTGCACATTGAGCGAGCCTACGCCGTATATTGGGCGATTCGCGCCTTCACCTACTGGTCCACTGCATTTCGGCTCATTACTCGCCGCTGTCGCAAGCTTCCTCGAAGCCCGCGCTCGTAATGGGCAATGGTTGCTGCGTGTTGAGGATATAGATCCACCTCGTGAGCAAGCTGGAGCTAAGGCACTGATTCTTACCGCGCTAGAGCTGTACGGTTTCGAATGGGACGGCGCGATTATCTATCAGAGTGACAGCCGCGGCGCGCACGACACAGCCGTACAGACTTTGCTCAAAGAGGATCATGCCTATCGTTGTGGTTGCTCCAGGCGAGATCTCGCTAACGCGCCTCGGGGGCCATTGGGTATTATTTATCCTGGCACCTGCCGAGACTCCGGCGACGCGCAGAACGCCGCTGTTCGCGTCCGTACGACAGACGAGCCGCTCGCCTTTGAAGACCGCTTGCAAGGAGCGCAGTCGCAACGACTAGAGACAGAATCCGGTGACTTCATTGTCCTGCGTCGCGACGATCTGATCGCGTATCAACTCGCCGTTGTCGTCGACGACCACCTGGAGGGCGTCACCGAAATCGTTCGTGGCATTGACCTCCTGGCTTCGACGCCTCGACAAATCTGGTTGCAGCAATTACTGGGCTTTGCGGTGCCAAGTTACGCGCATATTCCCGTCGCTCTGAATCTCAGGGATCAAAAGCTCAGCAAGAGTACGGGGGCAGGCGCAATCCCGCTCGACAGAATCAATGAGACCCTCGTTGCGGCCCTCGAGGCACTGCAACAGCGACCACCAGACGAACTGCGTAACGCATCGATGCACGACATCTGGGAGTGGGCGCATGCTAATTGGAGCATTGATACGTTGAAGGGCCGAACACAGATCTTGCGCCAGTGAAAATGGGCTATCGCGGGCGCCTTTGCAGCCTGCAACCAAGCCTTGAATTCTTCTTGACTTAAGAAGGCAAAAAACCCTTGACATCAGGGCCTTAGATGCCATAGCGTGGGTAGTGCAACAGGGATACGCTCCCCCGCCCCCTGTTGCTATGCCTGAAGGGGTTAACACTCCACGGCGGGCCCCCTGCGCAAGCGGGGG
Organism: Pseudomonadota bacterium; assembly: GCA_022565135.1. GTDB lineage: Bacteria > Pseudomonadota > Gammaproteobacteria > Steroidobacterales > Woeseiaceae > UBA1847. The sequence goes on along the minus strand of JADFKA010000173.1, from coordinate 2,932 downwards.
GCCATTTTTATTGCCTGAAATGCTGGCACGCGGTGATTGCAAGCGATGACGTCTGACACGAATGACATTCGCATCATTCGAAGCGGCTTTAGACCGCCGTTCTGGCTGCGAAATCGACATGCCCAGACAATGTTTCCATCAATGCCATGGGCGTGGCCGAGACGATTGTCTTTACGGCGAGAAAGCCTTGAGTTACCCGATGGCGATGCTACGGCCGTCGATTGGCTGAGTGATGCTGAAGCACTGGCAAAATCGACGCCGCTACTCGTCATTCTGCACGGATTGGAAGGATCTGCCGACTCATCCTACGCAAAGATGCTTATGCATGCTGCGCGCGAGCAGCAATGGCGCTCTTGTGTCCTGCATTTTCGCGATTGCGGCGATTACCGAAATCGCTTGCCAAGGCGTTACCACGCCGGTGAAACGAGTGACATCCGCTATTTCCTCGGCGTACTGCGTGAACAGGGGCACGACGGTCCTATTGTAGCCGTCGGTTTTTCCCTGGGTGGTAACGTGCTGCTCAAATACCTGGGTGAATCAGGGCACGATACGCCGTTAACTGCCGCATGTGGCGTTAGCGTGCCGCTGAAACTACACGAATGTTCCATAGCACTAAATACTGGTTTTTCAAAGGTTTATCAGCATTACTTATTAAAACGGATGAAAAATTCGGTGGCGAGAAAATTTGACCAACACACGGCGGCATTTGACTGGAATCGGGCCATGAACGCGAGGACATTTGCTGAATTCGACGATGCCGTTACGGCCCCGCTGCACGGATTTGCGAACAAGAATGACTATTATGATCGCTGCAGCTCAGGCAAATTCCTGAAGGACATTGAGAAACCTACATTAATCATCAACTCGCTTGACGATCCATTCATGACGCCAGGCGTAATCCCGCACGCTGGCCAGCTGTCAAAAATGGTGACTATCGAAATTTCGGATGCCGGCGGTCATGTCGGCTTCATCGACGGCGGCACGCCGTGGCGGCCAACTTATTATCTTCCGCGGCGACTGCTATCGTTCTTGAAAGCATCGATGTAGGAGCCAGCCACGCGGGCGATTAAGACTCAATTAGCACCGTGGGCGGGATGTTCTTCGACCGAAGTAAAGCGCAGCTCAGCGAGCCATGAGGGAGAGGAATATGCCGGCCGCGGTGCTCATTGCCCGCATGTCTCGATCTCGCCTGACGGGAGTGGGCTCCTACAACGTTCTTATGCGGCTTCGACTTCCTTCATTGACAATCGCACACGACCCTGACGATCGACCTCTAGCACCTTAACCCTGACGATGTCGCCCTCGGACAGCTTGTCGCTGACTTTCTCGACCCGCTCATTTGAGATCTGGGAGATGTGCACCAGGCCGTCTTTGCCAGGCAGAATCGTGACAAAGGCACCGAAGTCCATCAATCGGGCCACCTTGCCCTCGTAGATACGGCCAACTTCGACATCGGCGGTAATGAGTTCGATACGGCGCCGTGCTTCCCTTCCCGAATCGCCATCGACCGATGCGATACGGATTGTACCGTCGTTTTCGATATCGATCGTAGCACCGGTCTCTTCAGTTATCGCACGGATGACAGAGCCACCCTTGCCGATGACGTCGCGAATTTTCTCAGGATCGATCTTGAAGGTCACGATCGTCGGTGCCCATTCGGACATTTCCTCACGTGGCGCATCGATGACCTTATTCATTTCCTCAAGGATGTGCAGGCGGGCATCTCGGGCCTGTTCGAGTGCCTTGTCCATGATCTCACGCGTGATTCCCTGGATCTTGATGTCCATCTGCAGTGCAGTGATGCCAGCTGCAGTACCAGCGACCTTGAAATCCATGTCGCCGAGATGATCCTCGTCGCCAAGAATGTCGGTCAGTACCGCGAAATCATCGCCGTCCTTGATGAGCCCCATCGCTACACCGGCAACCGCTGCTTTGATCGGCACGCCGGCATCCATCAGCGCCAGGCTTGTACCGCACACCGAAGCCATCGAGCTCGAGCCATTCGATTCCGTAATCTCGGACACGACACGGATGACATAGCCGAAGTCGTCCTGGCTGGGCATTACGGCCTGAATACTGCGACGTGCCAGTTTGCCGTGGCCGATCTCGCGTCGTTTGGTGGACCCAATAAAGCCGGTCTCACCGACGCAAAACGGCGGGAAATTGTAATGCAACATGAACGGATCTTTGCGTTCGCCTTCGATCGCATCGATGATCTGCGCGTCACGTCCAGTGCCCAGCGTTGTCGTGACAATCGCCTGGGTTTCACCGCGTGTGAAGATTGCAGAACCGTGTGCGCGTGGCAAAACGCCAACTTTTACGTCGATCGGTCGAACCGTCGTCCGATCACGCCCGTCAATTCGTGGTTCACCACTGAGAATGCGACTGCGAACAATGCGTTTCTCCAGTTTAGACAGCGAACCCATGACCTCATCGGCAGACCACTGGGCATCTTCACTGTCAGCAAGCGCATCGACAGCAGCAGACTTGGTCTCTCCAACGGCGGCCTGACGCTCCAATTTGTCGGTAATCAGATAGGCGTTGGTTAGTCCACTCTTCGCTTGGCTCGTAACAGCCACAGCCAGGTCCTCATCTTCAACCGGCGCTTGCCAATCCCACGCCGGCTTGCCAGCCTCCGCGGCAAGCTCTTTGATCGTGTCTATGGCGATCTGCATCTGTTCGTGACCGAACATCACAGCGCCCAGCATGACATCCTCGGCAAGGACGTCGGCCTCCGATTCGACCATGAGCACGGCATCTTTGGTGCCCGCTACAACGAGTTCGAGAGATGAGTCTTCGAGTGCTGCTCGGCCCGGATTCAGCACGTACTTGCCATCGATGTAGCCTACTTTTGCCGCAGCAATCGGTCCTGCGAACGGCATTCCGGATAGGGCTAAAGCGGCTGATGCACCGATAAGTGCAGGAACGTCAG
>JADFKA010000172.1 GCA_022565135.1 Pseudomonadota bacterium | reverse complement strand
TGATGAAAAAAGCCGCCCAGAAAACTGGGCGGCATAGCAAGCAAAAGATGTGTCTGGCTGGTTACGGATTGCATACGTATGACCGGAACCTCCGTGTCGCAGTGAATTTCTACGTGCTTCGTCTTGCTTACGGGGCGCTTCGTTGACAGCCTTATCCGGTTACGCAGGTAACTGGTTATTAAGGGCTACGTGTTGAGAGGAAGCACGTGATACCTGCCGTCAATTCATGCATCCGGCATGGCGTCCCGCTCGCATCGCCTTCTACATCCCATCTCCGTGCGTACCGAGTTGGTACGAACGGGATGCTACTACATCTAGTATGGGAAGGCTAATAGGACACTATATGTAGTTATCATCGGCGCCATTGGCGACGATACGGTGATAAACCGGTAGGATTCCTGTCAGCATCGACACAGGCAACGGATCTTGCACAACGTAGAGAAAATTTCAGGTCGCTCAAGGTATCAAAAGGTCGGGCTTGCGCTCGGACCGTTGCTCGCGATCGTCATGCTGCTAAGCGACGCACCCGCCGAATTATCGACTGCCGGTTGGGCGACCGCGGCAGTTGGTGTACTCATGGCAACCTGGTGGGCAACCGAAGCCGTGCCGATTGCCGTAACGGCATTGCTGCCGCTGGTCGTATTTCCGCTGTTCGGCATCGCCAGCATTCAGGAAACGGCCGCGCCGTATTCGAACAAGGTGATTTACCTGTTTCTCGGCGGATTCATTGTCGCTTTCGCGATGCAACGGTGGGATCTGCATCGACGAATTGCCCTGAACGTGCTGCAGGTGGCAGGTGGCAACGGGCGCTCGCTGGTCGGTGGTTTCATGCTGACGAGCGCCCTCATCAGCATGTGGGTCATGAATACGTCGACAACGATGATGTTATTGCCGATCGCCATATCGATCATCGCGGTCATCCACAAGTCAGTTGCCGGTCTCGATCAAAAAGCTCGTGACGATTTTCAATACTCCCTGTTATTGGGCGTCGCCTACGGCGCGACCATCGGTGGCATGGCGACGCTGATTGGAACGGCTCCGAACGCCATGTTCGCCGCGTTCATGCAGGAAAATTACGGTACTCAAATTGACTTCACGAGCTGGATGATGGTTGGCCTGCCGTTGTCGGCGGCAATGTTGCCGCTGGCCTGGCTGGCACTGACGCGGTGGGTCTTCAAGGTGCAATTTGAAACTTCGGGCGAGGGCCGTGCTGAGTTGCGGAGAATGCGAGACGAACTCGGGCGCATTAAAGTGCCTGAAATTCGTGTCGCCATCATCTTCGCAATCATGGCGCTCGCCTGGATCTGCCGCCCGCTCCTGACTCAACTTCCCGGGCTCGCCGCCCTCGATGATTCAGGTATCGCGATAGCCGGTGCCATTGCAATATTCCTGATACCCAGCGGCGACAAGAAGGATCCCTTGTTGCTGCGCTGGCACGACGCGGAGCGATTACCCTGGAGCGTACTAATTTTGTTTGGCGGCGGCCTGACGCTTGCGGGTGCAGTGGCCCGCACGGGCCTGGCCGAGTGGCTTGGCAGCAGCCTGCAAATGCTCGGCACATTCCCTCTGGCGGTCCTCGTGATAGTCGCAGCAACATTGATCATTTTCCTGACAGAGTTGACCAGCAACATCGCAACAACGGCAACCTTCCTGCCGGTCGTCGGCGCGATCGCCATCGAATCGGGAATCGATCCAATCGTGTTGGCGGTACCGGTTACGTTTGCAGCGAGTTGCGCGTTCATGTTACCCGTCGCGACGCCGCCCAATGCGATCGTATTCGGCTCCGGAATGCTGACCGTTCCCAAAATGGCCCGTGCCGGCATGGTGTTGAACGTGATCGGGATATTCCTGGTCTCGCTCGTAGCCCTGACACTGGCACCACGTTTCCTCAACTGAGACTTGTGCAATGACCGACTACCCGATCAGCAAGCAAAATAAGGTTCGTCAGCTGCGTGAGATGGCCGTGTATGACAGGCAGGTCGTACACGAGATTCTCAACTCCGGCCTGGTGGCGATTGTCGGTTTTGTGCAAGACGGCAATGCCATCGTCGTCCCCATGATCTATGGCCGTGAGGACGAGAAGATTTACCTGCACGGTGCACGCAAGGCGCGAGTGGTTCGCCTGCTTGAGCAAAATTCATCTATATCGCTGAACGTCACACTGGTCGACGGACTGGTGTTTGCACGCTCCGCATTCAATTCGTCGATGAACTATCGATCGGTCACCGTGTTTGGCGAGCCTAGACTCGTTGAAGATCGTGCGGAGAAACTACATGCAATGCGAGTTATCAGCGAACATACAATGCCCGGTCGTTGGGACGAATTACGCGAGCCGCTGCAGCGCGAAATCAAAATGACCGGTGTCATCGCGCTGCATATCGAAACCGCGTCCGCAAAAATCTCGACGGGCATGCCCGAGGATGAAGACGACGACTACGATATTCCGATCTGGGCGGGAGTCCTGCCGCTCGAATCCCGACTGACGAAGCTGCAGTCAGATGACCGATTGCTCGAAGGCGTTGAACCGTCAGCGGTCGTTAGCGCGATGCAAGATAGCGCCCTCTAGCCGCGAGATTTATCTCCCTCATGTCTCGATCCCGCCTGACGGGAGCTCGCTATGCTGCGCTTTACTTCGGTCGACAAACATCCCGGCTAGAGGGCGCTATCTTGTACCCATGAAATTGCTGCTCTCCGCTTCGAGCCGCAGTAACGCCGCCTTTATGTCAAGGCCGCCGCCGAAGCCCGTCAGGTCCCCGCCGCTACCGATGACACGATGGCACGGCACAATGATTGGAATCGGATTGCGGCCATTGGCTGCACCAACGGCGCGTACGGCCTTGGGATTGCCAATACGCGCGGCGATGTCACCGTAAGATGCCGTCTCTCCGTACGGTATCCGCTGCAGCTCCTCGAGCACGAGCAATTGAAAATCCGTACCTGACAGCCGCAACGGTAATTCGAATTCGGTGCGCTGCCCGTCGAAGTACTCGAGTAATTGTTTGCGGGCAGCCGTAAATGGCTCTTCGTTATAAATCCAGTCGGAATCCGGATCACGTCGCCTCGACCCTGCGGGAAAACCGATGCGGCTCAATGCCTGGTCATCGCCCGCCAATAGCAAATCGCCAATGGATGTTGTCAGGTAACAGTAATACATGTCCTATCCTCCCGAGCTCGGCAACGAACTCCATAACAACATTGCCGCATAGGCGCGCCAGGGCCGCCATGCTTCGGCTCGAGGCCGCAACTCTTCAGCACTGACATTCAGCGCCTTGAGCAGGCCGAGGTCTGACGCGGGAAACGCATCGGGATTTTTCAATGCGCGCATCGCCACGTATTGAGCCGTCCAGTCGCCGATGCCAGAAATCGACATCAACGTACGGCACAATTGATCCGGGTCCTGGGAATTGTCGAAATTGATTTCGCCGCTTGCGACCGCTTGCGCCACACGCCGAATCGTCTCCGCGCGCCTGCCAACCAGACCGATGCCATTGAAGCGTGCCCGCGACAACTTTTTCGCCGTTGGAAACAACCTGTCGAGGTGCAGAGTGTCAGCAAGACCATGCAAAGACCCGGGAAGCTCGACAGCCTCGCCATATCGATCCGCAATACGACCTGCCAGCGTCGTGGCCGCCTTGACCGAAACCTGTTGCCCGAGAATTGCCCGGACCGTCAATTCAAAGCCGTCCCAAGCGCCCGGTACCCGAATTCCGGGTCGTGCGCGTAATAGTTTGCGAATCACCTCATCAGCTCTTAGTGCCTGCGCAATATCGGCGACAGGCGCATCGACATCGAACATTTCGCGAACACGTTGCACGAGTCGAAGCAGACCCCTGGTCCCGACCCCATGCAGGGATAGGCGCAGACTGTCGCTACTGTGGTCTGGTCGACATTCAATAACGCCGGGCTGTGCGTCGACCATGACGGTGCGAAAGTAACTATCAGCTGTCACTTGTTCGACAGCTGGTGTCGCTCGATGCGACAAGAAATCACACATCGCGGCCCAATTGAACGGTTTGCGCCATGGCAGACGCACTGTCAACGTGCCACCAGTGTCGACAGCGTGGTCGCTACGGCGTCGCAGATCACGTGGCGACCGACCGTAGGTGTTCTTGAACGCATCATTGAAGCGACGAGTACTGCCGTAACCAGCCGCTGTCGCAACAGAGCTCATGGGCAAGATAGTCTGATCGATGAGTCGTTTGGCAAAATGCAGCCGCTGTGTGTGGGCAACGGCAAGCGGCGACGCCCCCAGATGCCTGGCAAAAAGTCGACACAGATGACGGCTCGTGACGCCCAGCCGATCAGCGAGTTGCTCAATAGAACCTGCATCGAGCGCGCCGCCTGCAATCAGGCGCAATCCGCGGCGAACCGTCGTTGACGTGCCATTCCAGGCCGGCGTGCCCGGTGCGCACTCCGGCCGGCAACGCAGGCAGGGCCGAAATCCGGCTTCCGCGGCTGCAGCGGCACTCTCATAGAAAGAAACATTTTGTGGCTTCGGCGACACGGCCGGACATATCGGCCGACAATAGATACCCGTCGTTTTGACGCCAATAAAAAACTGGCCATCGAATCGCGCATCCCGTGACAGGCGCGCGCGCTCGTATATGTCGCTGCGTTGCATGGGGCCATTGTACGCCGCAACTCAACCCGAACTAGCCAGAATCGGACTTGTACTCGACCTGCCTTTGACGGCCCGCGTGTTGGACCCCGCCTGACG
>JADFKA010000171.1 GCA_022565135.1 Pseudomonadota bacterium | reverse complement strand
CGCAACCGGTGCCGCTGTTGGGGCGATTGCCGGTGCCATCAACGGTAGTGTCAAAAATGATGCGGCCTACGGCGGCCTATATGGTGGCACGCGATCAGGCCTCGATGCCGACCGGGAAAAACAGATGGTCTTCAAGCGCTGCATGCGTGGGCGTGGCTACCGGGTCCTGAATTAACGTAGAAGCCCGCTGCTGGAACGGGCCATGGCTGGCCGTATGACCGCACGGGCACGATCCCGGGTATTTGCTCGCGCTTAACCTCGCTCGGCATCCTGCCTCGCTCGCATCGGCCTCCGCTGGCTCTGGCGTCCTGCGTCGCGGCGCTACGGACGACGCGCGAGCAAACACGCCGACACCGCGCCCAATCGACCACAGCACCGTCGGCGCCACCCGCCGATGCTTCGTAGGGCCGGCGCGACGGACGTTCCTTGCCAGAAGTAAAGCGCAGCGCAGCGAGCCATTCCGGCAAAGAATGTCCGGACCGTCGGCCGTGAGCTGGCCATCACGGCCTCCCGCAGTTGACGGCTGTGTACGAGCCGATTACTGTATGTATATACAGTAATCGAGAAGTTTTGTGCCCGGTACTCCACATAAAGGTCGCGGCGCGGTGTCGCGCCCTGATGGCCGATTTCAGACGCACGTCGTTGAGCTGAGCGAAGAAGAGGCAGTCCGGCGCGAACAGCAGACCCCCGAAACCGTTCTGACGGCAATGCACGCGGGCAAGATAATCAGCTACAACAAGTCGCCTGACGTACCTTTCGACCGATCCATCAATCCTTACCAGGGTTGCGAGCATGGCTGCATCTATTGCTACGCACGGCCGAGCCACAGCTACCTGGACCTGTCGCCAGGTATCGATTTCGAGACGAAAATTTTCTACAAACCCAATGCCGCGAGCCGGCTGCTTGAGGAGTGGGAAAAATCAGGCTACGAATGCAAACCGATAACGATCGGCGCCAATACCGATCCATACCAACCCGCCGAAAAATCGGTCCGTGTGACACGGCAACTTCTCGAGTTATTTCTCAAGCACTCTCACCCTGTGAATTTGATCACCAAGGGCAGCCTGATCACTCGCGACATTGATCTGCTCGCAGCGCTGGCCCGACGCAATCTCTGCTCCGTGGCAATCAGCTTACCGACAATAAGTGCCTCGCTGAAACGCATCATGGAACCACGAGTGCCTTCGGCAGCATCAAGGCTCAAGGCTATGAAAAAGTTGGCGTCAAATGGAATTCCGACGAGCCTGCTGATGGCTCCTATAATTCCCACCATCAACGACGCCGAAATAGAGCAAATTCTCGAGTTAGCAGCCAATGCCGGTGCATCCCAGGCGAGTTACATTTTCCTGCGCCTGCCACATGAAGTGAAGACCTTATTTGTCGATTGGCTCGACGTTCATTTTACGGAGCGTGCCGAGCACGTAATGAGCCTCGTCAGGCAGGCGAGCGGCGGCCGGGATTATGACAGCCGCTTCGGCATCAGACAGTCGGGCCGCGGCGCCTACGCGGACATGCTCGGCGCGAGGTTTCGCACGGCCTGTAAGCGCTTTGGCCTGACATTTGATCGCTACCAGCAGCGCTTGGACTGTGGCAAGTTTGAACGACCTGGACAACAGCAGTTTGGCCTCAATTTTTAAGCGCTGGATCTCTCGTGATTCAAACCTGGCGCTACCCGACGCCAGCGGCAGTCGGTATAGTGGTCGAACCGTTACCGGCAGTTCGTCTGCAGAACTTCTCAGTCTATTTCCAGTCTGATATTAGGTCTGAACGCTGTGCCCGCCGCGGCGATGCCAGGCCCTGTTTTGACGTGAATAAAATGCGAAAAACCAAGAATTTGATCCCCGTTATCGGTACTGCTCTGTTGCTTATTGCGACAGGTTTGAATGCACAAGACGAGTCCGATAACGACGCAATGGCTGCGCCTCTCGATCAGGTTGTCCCTGTCGCGAAAGAAGTCATCGAAAGCGTTGATGAATTCTCAGTTGCCGAGCCCAGCGATCACGAACGGCTTATTATGCAGTTTCAGAAATACAAGCAGCTGATGAATGACGGCGTCTACGACGAAGCGGATTCCATCGCGAAACTCGTTGTTGAACTCGCGATTCGCATCGCAGGGCCAACGTCAACCGATACCGCAAAAGCGCTGACGAACCTCGGAATCGTGCAGCACCGCACGAAGCAATATGATTCTGCTCAACAAAATTATCAGTCGGCCATCGAGATTATCGAAGACAACGAAGATCGCCTGAACCGGCAGCTCATTAATCCGCTCAAAGGCCTTGGTGCAGCACAGCTAGAAAGTGGCCGACCGGATCTCGCATCGGGAACATTTCGCCGAGCAGTGCATATCACACACGTCAACGACGGCCCGCATAATCTTGGCCAGGTTGACATACTCGAGTCGCTCGCGGAGGCAAGTCTCAGGCTCGGCACCTTGGATACCGCGAAGGAGGTCCAGGACGTCATATATGCACTGAATCTCAGGTATTACGCCAAGAACTCACTGGAACTTGTGCCTGCGCTGATGAGACGTGCCCTGTGGCAACATCGAGCAGGACTCGTCTACGACGAGCGCACAACTTATCGTCGCATAATTCGTATTATCGAAGAGTCAACCAGCAAATTTTCTCTGGATCTCGTAGAGCCCTTGACCAAGCTCGGCCAATCATTTTTCTATATCGACGCATCCGGCACGAATACCTATCAGTCGGTATCGATGACTACAGGTGAGATTTACTTCAAACGTGCGCTCAGAATCGCACAATCGCACCCCGACTCCAACTGGCAGATAGTCGCCGATGCAACTCTGGCCCTCGCCGATTACTACATGTATCAAGGCAATGAGCAGCGTGCCCGGAAAGTATATCGAAATGCCTGGGACTTGATGTCTGAGGAAGAGCAACGATTGGATTATCGCTACGAGTCCCTTGAGCAATTGGTCACGTTGAAAGAGCGACCAATACCGCAATATGTCAATGAACAGGATCTTGACACAAATGCACAGTCCGAGGATCTGGTTCTAACAGGCCTGATCACGGTGTCTTACACAGTAACCACTCGCGGTCGTGCGACAAACCTGAAGATCGTCGAAGCGGTGCCTCCTGATTTCGTCGACATGTTGCGACTGGTGCAACGCGAGATGCGCCGCAGAATTTTTCGTCCACGGTTCGAAGAATCCGGACCCGTTGAGTCTCCCGATCAACTACTAATACACCGCTTCTTTTATAAACAGTCCGACCTCGATGCTATCCGTGGCGAGACTGAATCAGCCAAACTTGGCAACAAGAGTTGACAATCATTGTCATCGAGAGACCGACAGCGCGCACATTTCTAACCCAGCGACTTCTGGCAGCCATTGTATTGCTATTGGTCGCAGTCATCGCTTCTGCCGAGTGCAAGGATGAATGGATTTGCGTCGATGCCATTGAAGATGGTGGTAACGTCAATTTGCACGCCAGAAATCTGCGCAATTTTCCAATTACTTACACGCTGAGCATTCGGACACGACACCTCCGTGTGGACGGACCGAAAACCGTGACGCGCACACTAGCGCCAAACCAGTCAGAACAAGTTATGCAGCTTTTTCGCACTAACGCAAAACGCAAGGGCGATTATCGAATCTCCTATGAATGGACAATCGGTGACAAAGACGCCGTTCATGATGACGATCATCTGTATGCTCTGCCCTACTCCAGCGGCAAGTCGTATCGCGTTTTACAGGGCTACGGCTCGCGCTTCAGTCATACAGGACTCGAAGAATTTGCAGTTGACCTGGAAATGCCCATTGGTACACCGATCCATGCCGCACGAGCCGGTGTCGTCGCCCGGATTCAGGAATCATACGCCAGGGGTTGTTGGGACGACGGTTGCGGAAAATTCGCGAACTTCGTCGTCATCTTGCACAGCGATGGCACAACCGGCGAGTACTACCACCTGAGGAAAGACGGCGTACTTCCCGAGGTCGGTGACAGAGTGTCCCAAGGTCAGAAGATTGGCTATTCGGGTAACACCGGACACACGACGATGCCGCATCTGCATTTTGCCGTTTACCGGGCAACTGAATGGGGCAACACGCAATCAATACCGGTACGATTTCAAGGCGCCGACGGTATTATTCATCGACCGCGCCGCGGAGGGCGCTATCAGGCGCTATAGCAGTGAGCCACACCGAACAAAAACGAATATTGCCAACAGCAGATGAGGCGTTGTCCGGACGCACAGAACAGATGCCAGTGGCGGAACATCACTTCGTCAATGGCAACCGACTGGTCGGTCCATTCGATGATGGTCTGCAGCAAGCCGTTTTCGGGCTCGGCTGTTTCTGGGGTGCAGAACGCCGCTTCTGGGAAACCAGGGGCGTGGTTTCAACGGCGGTTGGCTATGCCGGCGGCATCACTCCAAATCCCAATTATCGAGAAGTCTGTTCGGGTATGACCGGTCATACCGAAGTTGTGCTGGTTGTTTTCGACCCGGACACGATCAGTTACGACAAGCTCTTGCAGGATTTTTGGGAGAGTCACGACCCGACCCAAGGCATGCGCCAGGGCAACGACACAGGCACTCAATACCGTTCGGCTGTTTACACTCTCGGCGATGCGCAGCAGACGGCAGCTCGGCGCTCGCTTGCCGCCTACGAGGCAGAACTCAAGCATGCCGGCTACGGCGTGATCACGACCGAGATCCTGCCGCTAACCACGTTCTACTATGCCGAGGACTACCATCA
>JADFKA010000170.1 GCA_022565135.1 Pseudomonadota bacterium | reverse complement strand
AGGCCACAGGCAGCCGATGAATAAGATCGATGAATTTCTGAAACGCGCTCTCAAAGAGAATGCATCCGATTTGCATTTTGTTTCGGGTGGTCCTGCGCGCATTCGCGTTCATGGCGAATTGCACGCGCTGGAAGGCGACGATCTCGCACTCGAAGCTGTCAAGGACGCGGTGTATACGATCATGGATGTCAAGATGCAACAGACGTTCGAAAAAAATGATGCTGCCGACTTTGCATACGACATTCCAGATGTGTCACGATTTCGTGTCAACGTATTTCGCCATTTAAACGGCATCGGCGCCATCTTTCGCGCAATTCCCTCACAACCACTAACTCTCGAGGATCTGGACATGCCCAAGGTCGTGCATGATTTGTGCCGACAGACGCAGGGCATGATCCTGGTCACGGGCAAGACCGGATCGGGCAAGTCCACGACGCTGGCGGCGATGATTGACGCCATCAACAAGCGCAAGCACGGCCATATTCTTACCATTGAGGATCCCATCGAGTTCGTGCACAAGAGACAGAACTGTCTTATCAGCCAGCGTGAAATCGGTTTGCACAGCAAGAGTTTTGCCGATGCATTGCGCTCGGCATTGCGTGAAGATCCCGACGTCATCCTGGTCGGCGAAATGCGTGACCTTGAAACGATCAGTATCGCTGTGACCGCCGCCGAGATGGGTATTCTGGTCATGGGTACGTTGCACACCAATGGCGCCGCGGCAACGGTCGATCGCATCATCAACTCTTTTCCGGCCGACAAGCAAAGCCATATCCGCACAATGATTTCGACCTCGTTGCGCGGTGTAATATCGCAACAGTTGCTGCCAACCAAACACAAGCCTGGCAGGGTTGCCGCACTCGAGGTCTTGATCAATACGTCGGCCGTAGCGAACCTGATTCGTCAGGGCAAGCTCGATCAGCTAGAGACTGCAATGCAGGCCGGCGGTGGTACTGGTATGCAGACCATGGATACTGCTCTCATGCAACTCGTCGAAAAGGCCTTTGTCTCGGGGCGAGAGGCCTATCAGCAGGCTTATGATAAGAGTACTTTCGAGCGCATGAAAAACGACGACTGATGCGCCTGCACCAGGCTAGTACTCCGTTAATATCAGCTTGACAGAGTATTAGCGCCCTGCCCGGATAAAATACATCGGCACGCGCAACACGTGGCATAATCGCGGCCTTTAGCCAGACCGAATTCAGCGCGCATGCTCGATCAGCCACGAAAAATACTCGTCACCAACGCCCTGCCGTATGCAAATGGCTCGATCCATATGGGTCACCTCGTCGAATACCTGCAAGGCAACATCTGGGCCCGTTTTCAGAAACTTCGTGGCCACATTTGCACCTACGTCTGTGCCAGCGATGTTCACGGTACCCCGGTCATGCTCAAGGCACGGGAGCTGGGCATCACTCCTGAAACGCTCACTGCGGAGATCACGAAAGAGTTCCTCGAAGACTTTTCCGCATTCGGCATCGAATTCGATAACTATTACACAACGCATTCGCCCGAAAACGAAGCCCTCGTCATCGAGATATTTCAGGCGTTAAGCAAGACTGGTGACATCTACACCAAAACGATCGAACAGGCCTTCGACGAAAAAGAAGGTTTGTTCCTGCCAGATCGGTTCCTGCGGGGTACCTGCCCACGCTGTAAAAGTGAGGACCAGTATGGTGACGCCTGTGAAGTTTGCGGCGCGACTTACACACCTGCAGACCTTATTGACCCTATCTCGGTGCTTTCGGGCACGAAGCCGGTCACGCGTAAATCAGAACATTACTTTTTCAAATTGAGCAAATACGAGAAGCGCTTGCGTGACTGGATTGATGCGGCGGATCTTGAAAAGAGCGTTGTCGCCAAGCTCGAGGAGTGGTTCGACGCCGGACTGCGAGACTGGGATATTTCCCGTGATGCGCCTTACTTTGGTTTCAGGATCCCGGGCACCAACGACAAATATTTTTACGTATGGCTGGACGCCCCGATCGGCTACGCCGCAAGCTTCAAAAACCTTTGTGACCGTCGGGACGACCTCGACTTCGACGAATACTGGCGTCCCGGGCACGACACCGAGCTGTATCATTTCATTGGCAAGGACATCATGTATTTTCACATGCTGTTCTGGCCAGCTGTATTGCAGGGTTCAGGATTTCGGACGCCAACGAGTGTATTTGCACACGGCTTTCTGACCGTCAATGGACAAAAGATGTCCAAGTCGCGCGGCACATTTATCAACGCGCGAACCTACCTGAATAATTTGCATCCGGCGTACCTGCGCTACTACTACGCCGCTAAACTCGGTCCGACCATCGAAGACATCAATCTCAATCTCGATGATTTCATTGCGAAGGTCAACGCGGACCTGATCGGCAAGTTGATCAACATCGCCAGCCGATGCGCGGGATTCATCAACAAGCGCTTCGACGACAAGCTCGCCGATGCGTTAGCTGAGCCAGATCTGTTTAATGACCTCGCCGACGCATCTGAGGAAATCGCTGCACATTATGAGCGTCGTGAATACTCTAAAGCCATGCGGCGGATCATGGGCTTCGCCGACGATGCCAATCGTTACATCGACGGAAAAAAGCCCTGGGTCATGATCAAGGACGAGGACCAACATGCCGAAGTGCAAGCCGTCTGCACCCAGGCACTCAATTTGTTCCGCAGCCTGATGATCTACCTGACGCCGGTCATTCCCTCTGTCGCCGACGACGCACGGTCGTTTTTTGGTGAGGACGAATGGCACTGGCATTGTGCATCCAGGCCACTGCTCGGCACCAGAATTTCAAAATTCAAGCCATTATTGACGCGTATTGAGACTGCCCAGGTCGACAATATGGTTGAACAATCGAAACGCAGCACGAAGGACAGCTTCTTGCCGTCTGCCGACGATGGCGCCGAACCGGGAATGCGTGTCAAGTAAACATCGCGACGAGAGTATCGAGACCGCTTACAATACGGCCCTGATATGACAGAGCTCATCGTCATTCTGATCGCTACGGTCCTCGTCAATAATTTCGTGTTGGTGAGATTCCTCGGCCTGTGCCCATTTTTAGGCGTATCACGTAACCTCGAGGCCACGATGGGCATGTCGCTCGCGACGGCCTTTGTGCTGACACTGTCATCCGCCAGCGCCTACTTGTTGCACGAGTATTTGCTCGTGCCACTCGACCTCGAGTATCTGCGCACGATCAGTTTCATTTTGGTCATCGCGGCTAGCGTACAGTTCACCGAAATCATGGTGCGACGTCTGAGTCCCCTATTACACCAGGTGCTCGGCATTTTTATCCCGTTGATCGCAACCAATTGTGCCGTATTAGGCGTCGCACTCCTGAACGTGCAGCAATCGAAGGGTTTCGTAGAATCGGTGTTTTTCGGTGTCGGAGCGTCTGGCGGCTTCGCGCTTGTGCTCGTCATGTTCGCTACGATTCGCGAACGCCTTGATGCCGCCGATATTCCGGCGCCCTTTCGCGGTACGGCGCTCGCGCTCATGACAGCCGGTATCATGTCACTGGCATTCATGGGTTTTTCAGGCATGGCTCGTCCGTGATCACCGCCATCGTAACCATTGCATTAATCGCCTTGCTTGCCGGCCTGGCGCTAAGCTACGCAAGTCGATCTCTAGCATCCGAATCTGACGGACTCATTGAACAGGTCAATGCGCTACTGCCGCAAACTCAATGTGCGCAATGCGGATATCCAGGCTGTCGGCCTTACGCAGCTGCGATTATTGAAGACGACGCTCCAATCAATCTTTGCCCGCCCGGTGGCGACAATACCGTACGGCGTCTTGCTGACCTGCTTGGCAAAAATATCGTGCCGCTCGCTGAAGAAGCCAGGCACGGTCACATTGTCGCCGTTATTGATGAATCACGTTGCATCGGCTGCACGCATTGCCGCACAGCCTGCCCTGTCGACGCAATCGTTGGCGCGCATCAATTGATGCACACGATCATCGAGTCCGAGTGCACAGGATGCGAGCTCTGCGTGATACGCTGCCCTGTTGACTGCATCAGTATGCAGAGTTCGGCATGAGCGCGGCACCAACTTATGATCTTGGCAAACTGCATGGTGGTCTGCGCCTGCAAGCGAATAAGTCTGCCTCGACCGCGCAAGCGATTCACAAAGTTCCAGTCCCGGCGCAGCTGGTACTGCCAATTGCCCAGCATGTTGGCGATCCGGCGCAGCCGGTCGTCGGCATCGGTGAACGTGTTCTCAAGGGGCAATTGATCGCAGAACCCGATGGCGCATTGGGCGCGCCCGTGCATGCCTCGTCGTCGGGCAAGATTGTCGCGATCGAACCCTGGCCTGTGTCGCGACGTTACGGCGAAAACGCTCCCTGTATCGTCATTGAATGTGACGGTGAGGACCAGCACATCGAGCGTGCGGAGATTCCTCCGGCATATGACTCGCTGCCGCCGGACGTGGTACTGACGCAAATACTTCAGGGCGGCATCGTAGGGCTTGGCGGCGCCGTGTTTCCGACCGCGCAAAAGCTCATGCAGGCCGTGACCTGCGAGCTCAAATACCTGATCCTGAACGGTGTCGAGTGCGAGCCTTATATCAGTTGCGATGACGCCCTTATGCGCGAGTACGCACGAGAAGTTATCGGCGGTGCACAGATTTTGTTACACGCGCTGGAACTTGATTCAGGTTACATCGTTGTCGAGAGCGACAAACCCGAAGCTATCCATAAACTCGCTGACGTCTTGGCCGAAGTAAGCGACGACCGCCTCGTACTCAAGC
>JADFKA010000169.1 GCA_022565135.1 Pseudomonadota bacterium | reverse complement strand
TATCGTCATCGGCCCGATCGAGACCTATGAGGATCGCTTATTCGGTTATCGTGCTGCATACGAGTCCTATGTGCTGATCAAGGACCTCGATTGGAGCGCGCGCCTGTCTCGCTTCACCGATTTCCTGCCGGAGCTGCAGGAGAACCTGCCGGTAGCTGACGAGTACAAGATGGAATCGCCGGGCAGCGATTCCGATCTCAATGCCTATGACGTCGTGTATTACGCTGGCGACAGCAATGCGGGCGCCAAGACCATTGCAATCAATTTACCTAATGACGAAGAAGTGCAGCTGCAAAAAGGCACGCGGAGATTGCAGCTCAAGAATGCAATGCAGGCAAAGTTTGAAAAGATCCTGGGGCCGATTGCGGGAGTGCTTGTCGAAGACTCCCAGCGGCAACATGTAACGTTCGACGCGTTTTTCGCGAATACGATGTTTCACGAAGTTGCACATGGGCTTGGTATCAAGAACACGATTACAGGCAAGGGCACTGTTCGGGAAGCGCTGCTGGATCTGGCCGGAAGCATGGAAGAGGGTAAAGCCGACATTCTCGGTCTGTTCATGATCACTGAGCTGTACGAGGCCGGAGAAATGGGCGAAATTGATCTGCAGGACAACTACGTCACATTCATGGCGAGCGTATTCCGCTCCATTCGCTTTGGCGCAAGCAGCGCGCACGGCAAGGCGAACATGATTCGCTTTAACTTCTTCATCGAACACGGCGCTTTTGTCCGCAATGCCGAAAGCGGCAAATACCGGATCGACTTTGAGCGTATGCAAGAGGCAATGGATGCATTGTCGCGGTTATTGCTGACGCTGCAGGGCGACGGCGATTATGCAGGAGCAGTAGAGCTGGTCAACACGATGGGAGTGATTGGCGAAACATTGCAGGCCGATCTCGATCGCCTGACACAAGCGAATATTCCCGTTGATATTACTTTTAATCAGGGCGCAGCCGTACTCGGCCTGGAGTGATCACGACCGCTACGACTTAACAGGAAAATAATAATGAAACAGATCATAGCGATTGCAATTGCGTCAATCATTTTGCTTGGTGCTTGCGGTGACGGCAGGGACCAATCGGCAGCCGTAACTGCGGACACGAAGCCAGCCTGGGAGGAATATGCGGCTACCGTTATCGCGCAGTACTACGAGAGAAACCCCGAGACGGCCGTCGACGCCGGCCTGCACGAATACGATGGCCAGATGTCGGACTACAGCCTTGCGGCGCTCGATGAATACGCGGGGTGGCTTGACGATGTGATCGCTACGACGGAATCGTATTCTGATCTCGAAGGTCTGGAAGCCTTCGAGCGCGATTACTTGCTGACGGAAATGAGAGGCTCGTCGTTCTGGTTGCGTGAGTCGGATTTTCCGACGAAGAATCCGCTCTTTTACAGGGCGTCTGTCAGCGTCTATGTCGACCGGGAATATGCGCCGCTTGAGCAGCGTATCGCGGCCTATACCCAGTACATCGCGCAAGTGCCGCAACGGCTGGCGACGATGAAGACAAATCTGCAACCGCCGTTGCCTGCGCCATACCTCGAAATCAGCTATGGCGTATTGTCCGGGTTTGCCGACTATCTCGAGAACACAGTTCCAGGACTGTTCGCATCTGTAGAAGATGAGCAACTGCAGCGGCAGTTCAGCGCGACGAACAGCGATGCCGTCGCGGCAGTGAAGCAGGCGGCTGCCTGGATCGACGAGCTAAAGGCGACGGCGACAGATGACTACGCGCTCGGTGAGGAACGATTTCTGCACATGCTAAGTGCGACGCAGGGTGTCGATATATCGCTCGCCGACCTAAAAGCTGCAGGCGAGCTCGATTTGCAGCGCAATCTCGACGCATTGCACGCGTCCTGTGCCGAGTACGCTCCGGGCGCAAGTACGCAGGACTGTGTACTTCAGGTGCAGAATCGAAAGCCACCCGAAGGCGCCGTCGCGGGAGCGACGCGACAATTGCCGGCGCTGCGGAAGTTTCTCGAAGACAACGATATCGTATCGATTCCGGGTACCGAAGATGCGCTCGTGGCTGAATCGCCGCCACATCGCCGTTTCAATGCAGCCTACATCAACATTCCGGGTCCCTTCGAAACCGGGCTACCGTCGGTTTACTACATCGCGCCACCCGATCCCGAGTGGAGTGAAGCAGACCAACTCGCCTACGTTAAAGGTGAAGCCGATTTGCTCGCAATTTCGGTACATGAAGTCTGGCCCGGACATTTCCTGCAATACCTGCATTCGAATCGCACTGAAAATAATATCGGTCGCCATTTCGGCACCTACTCGTTCAGCGAGGGTTGGGCGCATTACTCCGAGCAGATGATGGTCGATGCTGGTCTTGGCGCTGGCGACCCGGAAATTCGTATCGGGCAGTTGCTCAACGCGTTGCTGCGCAATGTCCGCTACATTTGTGCGATCGGCTTGCATGTCGAAGGCATGACGGTCGAGGAAAGCCAGGTGATGTTCGAAGAGAAAGCATTTCAGGACTTTGGTAACGCCACTCAACAAGCCTACCGCGGTACTTATGATCCGGGCTACCTGAATTACACACTGGGCAAGCTAATGATCAATAAATTGCGCGAGGACTGGACGGCGGGTCGTGGCGGGGAGGAAGCGTGGGGCAGATTCCACGATCAGTTTCTAAGCTACGGTGTGCCACCGATTCCGCTGGTCCGCGATCAGATGCTCGGTGACGGCTACGACGGCGACACAGCGCTACTCCCGCACGGAGAGTAAAGGTCCTGGTAGGAGCCCGCCATGATTTGCGCACGGCCGGCAGTCCGGACATTCTTTGCCGGAATGTCTCGATCCCGCTTGACGGGAGCTCGCTGCGCTGCGCTTTATTTCCGGCAAAGATCGCCCCTCCCGCTGTCCTCACAAATTCCGGCGGGTTCCTGCAAGTCTTCCTTGTTTAACGTTGGCAACTGATTGCCAAACAACGTCGTCAGGTAAAGCTCGTCGCGCGTTTCGAGGACACCGGTCAGTGACGGCACTTTTGCGTTAGGGTCCTGCAGGTTCATCAACACCTCACCGTCCCCATTGATCGCGATAACATGTGATGATGGTTCGGCCCGCGGGCGAAACCTGGCCGGCAGTCGTTGCACGATCTTACGCATTCGCGGGTTATTCGAGAGCTTGTCGAGCAAGTCGTTTCGGGGTGCGACAAGTCCTATCCAGAAACGGCCATTTATGCCGTTATTGATATTGTCCGGAAAACCGGGGAGGTTATCGATCAGGACTTCTGTATTGCCGACCTTGGGTCCGCGCAGCCAATGTTTCAAAATCCGGTACGAGCCGGTTTCAGCGATCAGCAAGAAATCTTGGTCGTCGCTGATGGCGACGCCATTAGCCATATTCAGATTGTCCACAAGGACCCGTGTCAAACCAGTGTCGGGACGATACTCAATGACCTGGCCGTGGCCGCCGTGTTCCAGAATATCCAGCAAGCTGGCCGCATACGTGCCGCCGTACTGTTGTGCGCCAAACTTGGTACTTGCTTCTGACACGTACATGGTACCGTCGCGCGCGATCGCGATGTCGTCCGCATAGACGAGGACACGACCGTTCACTGCATTGAATAGAATCTCGACCGATCCGTCCTGTGCAATGCGTTGCACACCCAGATAGGCATTGGCGACGATCAACGAACCATCTGCGTCAAATTCGATGCCGAGCGGTCGTCCACCGGTCTCGGCGAATACGCTGACTTCTCCGCTTTTTTGGATACGCAGTACAACGCCTTCATCACTCGTCGCATACAACAAGCCATCGGGGCCGATGGCTACATCTTCCGGGCCGCTGTAATCGCCAAGATCGATCGACCGGGTCCGCCTGAGCTGATTATTGATGCCAAATGGATCGACGAGGCCGAGGCTGACCGGCGCATTCCAGCTTACGGGATCAACAGGCACCGGCCATAGCAGCAAATACAGGACCAACGAGGCCAAAATCACTGCGGCAGGCGCAAGTGCCTTGCTCATAGCATGGAGTGAGCTACCGGGCACCGTAGATCATGCGCAGAAATTCTGCGCGAGTTCGCGCATCCTTGCGAAATGTGCCGATCATCTGGCTCGTTACCATCGAGACGTTCGACTTGTGCACACCACGCGTTGTCATGCATAGATGCACCGCTTCGACGACGACGCCAACGCCTTTGGGCTTGAGTACGCCCTCAATGCAACTGGCTATTTGTGCTGTCATTTTCTCCTGTACCTGGAAGCGCCTGGCAAAAGCCTCAACGACACGCGCAAGTTTACTGATGCCAACTACTTTGCTTGTTGGCAGATAGCCGATGTGAGCTTTGCCAATGATCGGTGCCATGTGGTGCTCGCAATGTGACTCGAACTCAATGTCGCGCAATACGATCATCTCGTCATAGCCCTCGACTTCCTCGAAAGTACGCATCAGGTAGCCGACCGGGTCATCCTTGTAACCGCTGAACCAATCCTCGTAGGCCCTCGCTACGCGCTTTGGTGTGTCAACGAGACCCTCGCGCCCGGGATTCTCGCCGGCCCAGAGGAGTAGCGTGCGTACTGCTTCTTCTGCCTTTTTGCGACTGGGTTTACGTGGTTTTGAGTATTTCTTCTTGTTGGCGGCCACTGCTATTCCTGGCGTCGTGCGAAGCAACCGATATTACCGTATCAGGTCCCTGATGCACGAGTCCCCTTTTATCGGATCAGGCAGACCGCTTGTCCAGGGTCAGGCCGACGGGACAGCTCACACCGGTGCCACTGAGACCACAATAACCGCCGGAGTTCTTCGCGAGG
>JADFKA010000168.1 GCA_022565135.1 Pseudomonadota bacterium | reverse complement strand
TTACCGCTCAGATACGAAGACCGTACACAACTCGTCAAACTAGGCGCGCTCGAACCTGGTTGCCGTTGTCTCGTCACAGGTGAAGTGCTGCTTGCCGAAGTTGTTTATCGTGGACGCCGTAATTTGTTCGTAAGAATCGGCGACGGCAGCGGCCAGCTCACGCTGCGCTTTTTTCACTTTTCCCGTCAGCAGCAGGCACAGTTTCAAGTCGGTGTACGGCTCACCTGTTTCGGCGAAGCGCGCAAAGGCTCTATGGGTATCGAGATGATCCATCCGGAGTATCGCCTGCTCCGGGAGGATCAGGACTCAGCGATCGATGCGACGCTGACGCCGATTTATCCGGCAACCGAGGGCGTCCAGCAAGGGCGGCTACGCAGCCTGACCGATCAGGCGTTGCATATGATGCGCGATTCTCCGCCCGCCGAGCTTCTGCCGCCAGACGTCCGTGAGACGCTTGATTTACCACCACTGGCTGAAGCCATCCTGTACTTGCACCGACCTCCAGCGGATGCTGACGTCACACGTATTCTCGAGGGTAAGCATCCGTGTCAGCTACGCCTGGCCTTCGAAGAATTGCTTGCACATTATCTGAGTCTGCTAGAGCTCCGTGCACAGGCACGACTCCAGCCCGCACAGTCGTTACGTGGTGGTGAGAAGCAGGTTGCCCGTTTCATTGCCCAACTGCCTTTCGAACTCACGAAGGCACAACAAAGAGTCGTTGCCGAATTACTCGACGACATGGCGCAGCCGCAGCCGATGATGCGGCTGATTCAGGGCGACGTTGGTTCAGGAAAAACCGTTGTAGCCGCTATCGCCTCTGGTGTTCAGGCCGCAATCATGGCGCCGACAGAACTACTGGCCGAACAGCACTGGCGAAGCTTCGCTGAGTGGTTCGCCCCGATGGGCATCGAGCCTGCCTGGCTAAGCGGAAGTCAGCGCACGATCGCACGACGCGATGCGCTAACATCCATCGCCGATGGCAGTGCGAAGCTGGTGATAGGTACCCACGCATTGTTTCAGGAAGGCGTCACATTTCATAACCTGGCGCTGGTTATCATCGACGAGCAGCACCGTTTCGGCGTTCATCAGCGTATGGCGCTGCGCGAGAAAGGCGTCTCCGACCACGGCTATCCCCATCAGATCGTTATGACTGCAACGCCGATTCCGCGCACTCTCGCGATGGCCGCCTATGCCGACCTCGACACATCGGTCATCGATGAGCTACCGCCGGGTCGGCAGCCCGTCGCAACCATTGCGCTCCCCGAAACCCGCCGCGATGAAGTCATCGATCGGGTTCGATCAGCGTGTCTCGCAGGCAAGCAGGCCTACTGGGTCTGCCCGTTGATAGGAGAATCCGAGGTGCTCGATTTCGAGGCCGCGGAAACCAGTTACGACATGCTGACCCGCGCTTTACCCGAGATTCGAGTTGGACTTGTGCATGGGCGCATGCGTGCAGCCGAAAAAGAGCGCGGCATGCAGGCGTTCAAGGAAGGGCAGATACAGTTGCTGGTTGCTACAACGGTTGTCGAGGTGGGTGTGGACGTGCCCAATGCCAGTCTGATGATCATCGAGAATGCTGAACGCATGGGTCTTGCACAGTTGCACCAGTTACGTGGCCGTGTTGGTCGCGGCAAGACCCAGAGTCATTGCGTACTGGTATACAAGCCGCCGCTTGGGCAGCTCGCAAGAACCCGTCTTGCCGTGCTCAGAGACACCAACGACGGTTTCGTGGTCGCACAGCGTGATCTCGAACTGCGCGGTCCGGGAGAGTTGCTCGGTACGCGACAAACCGGCCTGCCCGACTACCGTATTGCCGATCTTGTTCGGGACGCCGACCTCATGCCACAGGTCCAGGTCGCTGCTGCGGTGATCCGTCGCTCTTCTGCTCGAGCGGCAGCGATAGTTCGGCGCTGGCTCGGCGATATCGATCGCTACGGCAAGGTATAGCAAGTCGCAGGCGCTCCTACATGAGTAGCCGAGTTCTGGTAATTTTAGACGCATGAAAGCGGCCATTTCCAGATTACTGCCTCGTGGCGTTATCAGCCAGCTGCGCAATTACGGCAAGCTCATGCGCATCGACCGGCCAATCGGCATCTGGTTGCTGCTGTGGCCGACATTATGGGCATTGTGGCTGGCAGGAGAAGGTCATCCGAACCAGGATTGGTTTGTCGTGTTCGTGCTAGGCGTATTCGTAATGCGTTCGGCTGGGTGTGTCCTCAACGACTACGTCGATCGCGACATAGATCCCTACGTTGAACGGACCCGCAGTCGCCCAATTGCCTCGGGCGCTGTTGCCCCAAGCGAAGCGCTCATTCTTTTCATTGCGCTGGCCTTGATCGCGATCGGGCTCGCCACCTTGTTGAACCGGCCTGCGCAGCTACTCGCTATTGTTGCGGCTGCACTCACGGTTGCTTATCCGTTTATCAAACGTCACATTTCGATTCCTCAATTCGTACTCGGCGCAGCGTTCGGATGGGCAGTACCGATGGTATTTGCTGCGCAGACCGGCAAGACGTCGCAGTTGGCGTGGCTCGTCTTCGGTACGGCTCTGATCTGGGCTGTTATTTATGACACGTTCTATGCCATGGTCGATCGCGAGGATGACAGAAAGCTTGGCGTCAAATCGACGGCCTTGCTTTTCGGTGATGTCGATCTGTTCGTAATCGCCGGGCTGCAGATCCTGATGCTCGCCGCGCTGTTATTTGTCGGATTGCAAGCCGACCTCGGATTTTGGTACTACGCTTCAGTCGCCATTGCGGGTGGCCTTATGGCCTACCATCAGTGGCTCGCCCGTGATCGACAGCCCGCCGGTTGTTTCGCCGCATTCTTGCACAATCACATTATCGGCCTCGTCATTTTTATTGGCATCGTGTTGCACTACGCGTTCAATCCGGCCTAGGAGTCTGCGCAGTAGAAAGTATTCCTACTGCGCAGACACCTACGCCCGGGCAATTGCAAGAACGCTGACTTTTTGGGCGCCAGCTGCGAGGACAACATTTGCAAGCTGCCGACAGGTTTCTCCCGTCGTAATCACATCGTCGACGATCAGCACATGGCGCGCGATCACGCTACCTTGAATTGCGAACGCCGCGCGCAAATTGCGCCGCCGCTCGTCGGCATCGAGGCCTGATTGGTAGGGGGTCGATCGAATTCTCTTCACGTTGGCAAGCATCGGCAGTCCCGTCAGTTTCTGCAATGGCTTGCAAAGCTCGACCGCCTGGTTGAATCCACGTGTCGCATGCCGTCTCCAATGCAGCGGCACGGCCAATAACGCGTCGACATCTTTAGGCAGACAGGCCATTGTCTTCATGAGCATCGGGCTGAATGCCGGCACATAGTAGAGCCGACGCCGAAACTTCATCGCCTTGATCGCCGCATCAATGGGAAATGTGTAACGCAGCGGTGTCGCGGCAGCAATAAATGGTGGTGGGCACTGCTGGCAGTTTGCACAGTCCACGCCATCACGCAGAGGCGTTGCTACCGGTATCGCGCATCGCGCACAGCGATTCTCGACCCAGGGCAACTCCGCCGCACAACCGCAGCAGCAATACACCTCGCCGGGCTCGCTCGCTGTACCGCAGAACACACAACGCTGCGGCATAATTGCCGCGTCGAATACCCTGCCGAGGGTTATCGCTGATGCTACACATTTGCCCGATAGTTGGTGCCAGCGCATCGAGTGATTATCTCCACCATGGCAGCCCTTGTGCACCACCCAATTTGGCGCGATTCGCAGACAAAACTGGTAACGTAATCGCGATGAATCTTGCCGATAACAATGCAGCGTTGCGGACCACGGATGTGCGCCGACGTTTCGATCGGGCTGCGGCTCAATTCGATGATGTTGACTTCGTCCATGCTGTGGCGCGCGACAGTCTGCTCGCACGACTCGATCCAATGACGATCGACGCTCGAATCATCGTTGATCTGGGTTGTGCAACCGGTTCTGCCTGTCGCCCGCTCACAAAGCGGTTTCGCCGTGCGCGAATCATTGCTATCGACTTGTCGCTGCGGATGCTCGAGCAAGCGAACAAAAAGCGTCCCTGGTTCACGAAGACCTCCGCCATACAGGCGGATGCCACCACGGTGCCGCTTGCGGACCACAGCGTCGACCTAATCTATTCCAATATGCTGCTCCCGTGGATCGATGAGCCGGCATCTTTGTTCCGCGAGGTTGCTCGCGTTCTCAGAAAAGACGGCGTATTTCTGTTCGCAACGCTCGGACCCGACAGTCTGCTCGAACTGCGTAATGCCTGGCAGGGGCTCGATCCAAGCCCGCATGTAAATCGATTTCTCGACATGCACGATATAGGTGATGTAGCCGTGCGTGCCGGGTTGCGTGATCCGGTTCTGGACGTTGACAGGTTGACTGTAACCTACCAGAGCGCGGCGGCAGTGCTTCGGGATCTGACCGCCATGGGCGGCCGTAACAGTTTGCGACACCGACGCCGGTCTCTGATTGGCAAAAACCGCTTTCAGGCGATGATGGATGCGCTCAATGCGACCAAATCCGACGGTATCATCAGCCTCGATCTCGAGCTCGTGTATGGTCACTGCTGGGGCTCGGGGTCGTTCGAGGGCGGCGGCGAGATCCGTATCGACGCCACACAAATCGGGCGGCGCCGATAGCTGCAGGCAAAACCAATACTATGCCTTTCAACATCCTTTCTCGAACGAGACCGTCAACAGACTATTGTGACCTTGTCCGCTAAAAAGTTTCTGCCGTCATGGCTGCTTTTCGTCGTTGGCGCCGTGCTTGTTGTGCAAT
>JADFKA010000167.1 GCA_022565135.1 Pseudomonadota bacterium | reverse complement strand
CGGAACAGCTTAAGCAAAAACGCGAAAAGAAGCAGCACAGTCAGTTGCTGACCGACTGGAATGAGCTGCGCAGACAGGAGGCCTTGGGCATTGAGAATGACATTGGCGAGCAGCGAATGCAGGTACAGATTCTCGAAGATCAATTACAGGTGGAACGGCACAGATACACGACAATGAGCGGATTTCTCAAAATATTTCGGCGCTATTCCGCAACGGCAATACTCAATGGCCTGGAAGTAACGCTCGAACTGGAGCAACAGAATGAGAGAGAGCTATTGCAGCGCTATGATGAAGTTCAAAATCGCGAGCCGCCGGACTCACAGGGCCTCAATATCGCGACAAAACGCATGATCAATTTCATGATTCTGTCATTCGCGCAACAATTATATCTGCACTTCGCGAAAGACGATGTCGCCAACATGGCGAAAGAGGCCGGCGAGAAAAGAGTAGGTATGATCAATTACGGGGGCAAGGCGTCATGTGACGAAATCGTGGCGTCCGTTAAGAAACGAATTGAGGCGCTTGACAGTGTCAAAGACTTTGCGGATGTAATGCAACTCAGGGCCAGGCTAATTGCCGAGACAGCACAGTTTCGCAGCGACGACGATTCCGTGCCGGTTGCCGCGAGTGTGGGCACCTTATTTGCGATCGACGCAAAAGGCACCATCAAGAAAAGTGACGCACACTTGCTCGGCGAGAATTACTGGAATATCTCCAATATCCTGAGCCGCTAAAAGGTTTGTCTTGAGGGGGCGTGAGGGTAGTACTCTGTCAGGTAATATTGATGGAGTACTAGATGTCAGTCCTGTACATCCGGCGTCGAAAGCGCGGCTGGTCCGATTCTGACTCGGCAGGGGTGGCCGCTGGCTGCCCCTCAGCATCATTTCGCGGTACCTTGGAATCGTCAGTGCTGTTACGACCTTCTTCATCTATTGTTTCGGCAGTTCTCTTCGTATCAGCCAGTGCAGGCGAGGTGACGACGGTTGCATTAATCGTCGCGGGTGCTACCACGATTGACCCGTCGTCTTCACCAAATATTCTGCGAATGGTATCCACGCTCGGGGACAGCCTGGGCAAAGCTGTCGGTGTCGGCGGTAGCGGTATTTCGATACAGTTTTCTTCGCCAGCGGCCGCACTTGAAACGCCATGATCAGCGGCGTCGACGGGCATCGGGGGAGCCGGGAGCGCTGTTACAGAAAGTTCCTCTGCGGGCTCGCGGCATTCAAGCTTGAGACCGCTTGACGCAAGGACCGGTGCACACCAGACCCCAACCAGCAGAACGATGCCGGTACCGCTTGTAAGAGCAAACTTCGATGGTGACAGTCGTGCTTTCAAAGGCCCTCCAGGGTGCTTTGCCTGACTAGGTGTTATAGTGAAGTATAACACCAATATACCACCACGCAAGTCTCGTGGTTCAGGGCCTTACTTGTACAGTCTGTGCCGGTAAACCCGCGACTTCGCGCAGTATCACCAAGTCTGTAACAATCGCTGCGGCCTGGTCAAGTTGTACGTCGGGGAGATCTTCATCCTCGAGGTCCTCCAGACTGGCCACGGCCTCAAGACCGAGTGCCAACCGCCGCTCATTCTCGAGCTGCAGGGCCCGCTCCATGCTGGCTTTACGTTGCTCGCGTCGGGTATCGAAATTCAGGGATACGGACTTGCGGGAGCGCGTTTGACGATTATCCTCAATGTATTGCATCAGATATTGAAAATTTGGGTCATCTTTCGCGCGTTCTGAGTGACTGGCGATCAGCGAGTCAATGGTGCTATCCAGCGGTTCGCCAGCTCGAAACCGTGTTGTCTGCACCGTGTCATCGGACAAGGCGGCGTCGCGGGTACTCTCGCCGATACGTTCTGCATCAATCGGTGAGGGCAGGATGATATCGGGATCGACGCCACGAAGCTGCGTGGTTTCACCCGTAATTCGATAGTATTTTCCAATCGTTAACGTCAGCTGTCCGAAACCCTTGTCATCCTCGGTCTGCAGGTATTGATCCAGAGAATAGAGGTTTTGCACAGTGCCTTTGCCAAACGTCTTTTGACCAATAATGACGCCACGCGCATAGTCCTGCATGGCCGCCGCGAAAATTTCCGATGCGGATGCGCTGAAGCGATTCGTCAGTACGGCCAGAGGCCCGTTATAGGCAACTCGTGCCACTGGATCGGGGTCGTCAAGCCGGTTGATGCGACCGCTCGCATTGCGCATCTGCACAACCGGGCCGTTATCGATAAACAATCCTGACAGCGCCGTCGCCTCGGTGAGATGACCGCCGCCATTATTGCGCAAGTCGACGATGAGACCATCAATACCTTGCTTTTCGAGCTCTGCAATCAGACGCTTTACATCTTTGGTCGTGCTCGTGAAGTTCTTGTCGCCGTTGCTCAGCGCCCGATAATCCCGATAAAAACTTGGGATCACAATGACGCCGATTGACCACTCGCGGCCATCACGCGGAACAGTAATGATGTCACTCTTCGCTGCCTGTTCTTCGAGTCGCACCTGGCCGCGTGTCAGGCTTACAATTTTATCGCCATTACCCGGGAGTGCGCCTGCGGGAATGATTTGCAGGCGGACGATGGTGTCAGCCGGACCGCGAATGAGATCGACGACATCATCCAGACGCCAGCCTATGACGTCGAGCATGTCTCCCTCTACACCTTGTGCGACGCCGGTTATGCGGTCTTTCGGACTGAGAGAACCGTCAATAGCGGCTGGCCCCCCGGGAATAATGCTAACGATCTGGACATAGTCGTCCTCAGTTTGCAGCGATGCGCCAATGCCAAAATACGACAGGCTCATCTGGATTCGATACTCCTCGGAGTTTCTCGGCGACAAATAACTGGAGTGTGGATCCAGGGTGTGCGCAAATACATTCATGAATTTTTCGAACACATCATCGTTTTTCATCTGATCCATGCGTTTTAAATAACGCCTGTAGCGCTTTATGAGAACCTCTCGGGCGTCTTCCCATGGCTTGTCTGTCAGGGCTAGATTCAAAACGTCATTTTTCACACGAAGTCGCCAAAGCTCGTCGAGGTCTGCGGACGAATCTGCCCAGGGTGCCTCGGAGCGGTCAAACTTGTATTCCTCATCCACTGACAAGTCAGGCTTGGCATCAAGCTGAGCGATCGCGAAATGAAAGCGCTCACGGACGCGAGTACGATAGATCGAATACATGTCGAATACCGGATCGAGCGGCTTGCTTCTGACAATATCGTCAAGCTCGTATCGATACTGCTCAAAAAATTCAATGTCGCTGGCCAGCAAGTACATTCGATTGTGATCGAGTTCTGCGATGTAGCCGTCCATGACACGTGACGACAGATCATCATTGACTGCGATATGAAGATAATGTGATTTCTGAATGAATTGCGCGACCAATTCGCCGATACGTTCGTGACGAGAATCCGCTACCAGAGGCGCGTCGGTCGTAACTGTTTGCTTGCTCGCGAAAGCTGGCAAAACCAGCAATCCAAGAAGCAGCCCGGTAATCCAGCGGCAACGACGGGTCTCTAGTACATTCAAATCTTTCTCCAACATCAAAATGTAAAATTGTTTGATGGCAAAAACGATTGGGCTAGGCTAGATGTCCAGCTCAGTTTGATCAAGGAAGTGTTTGGCATTACGGTTCAAAGCTCACAATACTAAATATACCGGTTTGGAAAGAATTCTTCGCGCCTGGCCCATCGCCTGCCCGTCTATCTCGTTATGACCGCCGTATCAGCCGCGAGTTTCTACATGCTACTTAATAATCCTGCGGTACGCGCTGCGGATCGTGCGCGGAATGACGCTGTGCGATTACTGGCGAAATTTAGTCCAGCAATCGCAAGTGCGATGAGCCCTGATTGCGTAGCTGGCTTCGCTTGCGACGTCTCTTAATACGTGATTGCAGCTCCTGGCGACGACTGTCGAGCCATCCT
The DNA here is from genome assembly GCA_022565135.1 of Pseudomonadota bacterium. Classification (GTDB taxonomy): domain Bacteria; phylum Pseudomonadota; class Gammaproteobacteria; order Steroidobacterales; family Woeseiaceae; genus UBA1847. Next base: position 854 of record JADFKA010000167.1, on the reverse strand, counting down.
TCCCGGCTGACTGCAGTTTTCTCGCCCCGCCTGCTGCGCTCCCTGTCGCGATAGTCACAAAAATCCTGGTAAGCCTCGATTTCATGTTTCAGTTCGCGTACGACGAGTTCGACCATGATTGCATCGTCGAGAAAGCCAAGCCCAGGAATTTGATCAGGGATCAGGTCGTCAGGCTCGGCGAAATACGCCAGGGCGTTCAAAATGCGCGATGCGTCATCGTGTGGCAGTCGCCAGTCGAGATCGCAAATCATGCGCATCATCAATTTCAGCCTGTGTAGACGCTCAACGATGAAGCCGGGTGCGCTGTCAACGTCGATTTGCTGCAATAGATCGCCGGCGGCCGCCACGATGTCTTCCGGCGCCATTCTTGCTGCAGCTTTGCGCGCTTCACGCATAATCAGACGAAAATGCTTTAAATCGTTGTCATCGAGCTCAAACGATACTCGCAGGCTCATTGTGGACCCCTGATGTGCTGCATGACATTCAATACTACCTCGACGGAGTATTGTACGGTGAAGACAGCCGCCAATTAATTTACGTTTGAGTGGGGAGGGTATAGGCCGCCCTATTTACTGAACCGTTTGTCCCAATTCTTGGCGCGATCGAATTCACCGGAGTTGTATGGGTCGAGTCCTGCCGCTTCTTCGCTATCAACAAGAGAGTCATTCAGGATCGTCAAGGTCTCGTGAGTACCGGTGTCTTCGCGAATGTACTTATTGCGAATCAGGACATTCTTACCCGGCCCGCTGTCCTCAATACGGCCGTCCAAATCAGTGTCAAGATCGATATATTCGGGTTGACGTTGGGGGAGGGTCTGTTCGGTGGAAGCGTGCCTGCGCTTGGTCAAGCGACCA
>JADFKA010000166.1 GCA_022565135.1 Pseudomonadota bacterium | reverse complement strand
ACCGTTCTGTTCCATGCGATGAATTGCAAGCGCTGCCGTATAACCTGCAGTGCCTATTTGCATAACCTCTGCGGCGGTCATGCCCTCGGGGATCGGTACGAGAGACGAACTATCGACCCGGGCGTACTCCGAATAACCGCCGTCCACGGTTTCGCTCAGCCCACAGCCGTTGACCAGCACCGCCGTGCCCGGTTGAAAATCAGCATCCGCGGAGCTGACAACAGTACCGGCAAGGTCAATACCGCCGTTCAGCGGATAACGCCGCAATATTCTCGCCGTGCCTGTCGCCGCAAGTGCGTCCTTGTAATTGATCGTCGAATGGCTAACCTTGATAACGACATCGCCATCAGTCAGTTCATCAATGGAAAGTTCCTCAAAACCGGCCGTGATGTTGCCGTCCTTCTCATTAATACGATACGCGCGAAACTTGTCCATCATTGCCTCACTTTTTTATTTCCGGACAGTTTACTTAATTAATGGTTTTTTGATCAATTAAGTAAACTGTCCCCGAAGTTTTTACACTCGTCTATTAAGCCAGACCTCGAGACCTTGAGTATTGATTTCGATGTCAAAATTCAAAGTTGACGATATCGATTCCCGGTCGCCGTTGTAACCGTGTTTGATAAGGCGCTCCTCAAAGTACTCGAACATCGCAGCTTGCAGCAATTCGGTACGGTTCGCAGCGTCGGCGTGTGCAAGAGCCATCGCAACAAAGGCGTCGATACCTTCGTGCATGTCCACGGCAAGCCGGTCGAGATCGCGAACACGACTGTAGTGGGTCAAATACACCTGCTCAGGCTCGTAGGCCATGATGCGGTCAACCGACTTGTGTGCTTCATCGGGATCGAAATGCACGGGTGTCGTCGTTGGGAAGATGAACTCGCCGGCAGCTGTATCCAGCTCGCGATACGAAACGCCAAAACTGTCGCCGGTGAAGATACCTTTCGAGTTCGGGTCGTGCAGGCAGTAGTGATGTCGCGCGTGTCCCTCCGTGAAGAAAGTCTGCATCGCGCGGCCGCTGAGTTCAAACCATTGCCCATCGTCGGAAATATCGATGCGCTTTGCGTCAATCGATTGAATTTCTCCATACATCTCTTGCGTTCGCTGCTTGCCATACACGGCCTCCGTTCCAGCGATGAGCTTCGCCGGATCGATCATATGCGGCGCACCACGTGGGTGCACGACGCAGCGTGCATTTGGCAGTTGCTGCATTAGCAATCCGGCTCCGCCAGCATGGTCGAGGTGAATGTGTGTTAGAAAAACAAAGTCGACATCCGCAGCATCAATATCTTGCTGCTCAAGTGCGCCAAGCAAAAGGGAAACGCTATTGTTGGTACCCGTATCGACAAAGGCGGCACGACCATGTTCGACGATCAGGTGGCTTGCATCCAGTAACGGTCGCGCGAATTCGGTATCGATAGCAATGATGCCATCGTTGAGTTCGGTTGTTTGTGCGTGTTGACTCGGCATTGCGTTTCTCGTCTGGAGTTGGGCAACCGACTTTAATCAACGGCCGGCGGCGGCGGATTGGTATCGCATGCTAGCATCAGGGCGGCAATGTACGGTTTATCAGGAGCTCGTTGTGAAGAAAAGTGTTGTCGCGCTGCTCATAACTCTGGCGCTGATCGTATTGATCTCGCCAGGTATCGTCGGCAGGTTGGCCGAGCAGTCGATGCAGGAAAATCTCGACTGGGCGAGTACTGAGAGCCGCGAGTTCGTCATTACATCGCAGGGCTTTGATCGCGGTTGGTTTTCGTCGGCAGGCCGGCACCGCATCGAGTTTCGAGACGGCGACCTGCAAGATGCCATGCTGCGTCTGGCTAGTGCTGATACGGTCGCGGATCTCCCTACATTAATCGTGAATACGCGTATCGATCATGGCCTGATTCCCGTGACATCGTTGTCCCGCGAGCAAGGCTCCCTCAAACCCGGACTCGGCAGCGCGATATCGACGTTCAGCCTCGAACTCGCAGACGGCGAAACCATCGCGCTGCCTGGCACAATTTACAGCACTCTCAGCTTAGCCGGCGAGCTGCAGTCAAACTTTGTGCTGCAGGCCGACGGCTTCGAATCTGAAAAAGTGCGTATAGACTGGGGCGCTACCAACATTCTCGTTACAACAAACCCGACGAACGGCAGCATTGATGTCAAAGGTAGTATCGATTCCATCTCTATCCAATCGCCTCGCGAGATGTTGCGCTTTGACAAAATAGAGCTAACGATTCAACAACGCATGAGCCCGTTCGGCTTTGCTGTCGGCGACTTGAAATTCAGTTGGCAGGCGATAACAGAAGGGACCGGCGCTGACACGACCACGATCGGACCGGTAACGATCAGCTCGAATCTGGCCGTCGACGACGATCGCGTCAATGGTCACGTCACACTGGAACTTGAGAACGCGCCTTTTGCAGACTTTGGTACGGCGGCGATTGTTGCAAACATTCGCCTCAAAAATGCTGATGGCGTCGCCATAGCCAATCTCAAGCGGGCGCTCGAGAAAATGTCGCTTGATGAGGATATTTTGACCGCATTTGTAAGTCTCGACAACGATTTGCGGCGCCTGCTGGCCGCCGGTATCGAGCTACATATTGAGCGGCTAGAAGTCTCTTTGCCGCAAGGCTCGATTACCTCGACGTTCAGCTTCATTGTCGCAGAAACCGATCTCAACGGATTTACCTGGACCACGCCGTTGCTGGCGCTCGACGCCAAAGCTGATCTCAGTCTGCCTGTGGAGCTCGTCGAGCTTGCCATTGACATGAATCCACAGCTCAATGCTGCAATCGGCATGGGTTTTCTGCGAAAAAACGGCGACTTTTACGTCATGGAGGCCGCTTTCAGGAAAGGCTTGCTGACCGTTAATGGCGCGCCGATGCCCTTGCCCGGATTGCAGTCACTGGCGCACGCTACAGACTAATCTCCTCCGCCCGATGACAGGCGACCGTGCTGCCATTAACGATTCGCGGTAACGGCAACTCAGCCCTGCAGATGTCCTTCGCAAAACGGCAGCGCGGATGAAACGCGCATCCTGAGGGCGGCGAGAGAATCGACGGCGCCTCACCTGACAGCGACGCCGTGCCGCCCGCCGCAGCCGGATCGGGCATGGGCACGGCATCGAGCAGCGCTTTCGTATACGGGTGTTGGGCGCGACTGTAAAGTGACGCGCAATCGGCAAGCTCGACGAGTCTGCCCATGTACATGACCAACACGCGGTGACTGATGGCGCGCACGACCGCCAGATCATGCGTGATGAATACAATCGCGAGGCCGCTATCGTTCTGCGCATCACTGAGCAACGCAAGAATTTGTTTGCGCGCCGATCCATCGAGTGCTGCGACGGCCTCGTCGCATACGAGCACCTTCGGCTTAAGAATCAGCGCTCGGGCAATAGCCACGCGCTGAGCTTGCCCGCCCGACAGTTCATGTGGAAACCGGGCGCGGTAGCTTGCATCAAGTCCGACCCTGTCCAGCATCGCCGCAACCTGTTTCTGTCGTTCCTCACTCGACAGGCCGCGCTCGTGTACGAGCAACGGTTCATCGACAATTCTCGCCACGCGCATCTGCGGATTCAATGAACCAACCGAATCCTGAAATACCAATTGCAGGTCCCGCCGCATCGCGATCGCCCTCGATTGCACCAAGCCGCCAAGCTCCTCGCCACAAAACAGCACCCGGCCCGACTGCAACGGCACAAGACCTAATGCTGCCCGGACCAGACTCGACTTGCCCGATCCTGATTCGCCGACGACGGCGACCGTCTCGCCAGCACTGACCGACAGGCTCAAATCGCGAACCGCCTGCAGGCTGTCGCCATTACGCTCGTCATAACTTACCGAGACATTGCACAGCTGCAGCACTTCGTTGCCCGCCACCGCTGACAGAACATCACCACGATCAAGTCGTGGTGCAGCATCGATCAACGCTGCTGTGTGCTCGTGCTGCGGACTCGAGAAAATGTCGATAGTCGTTCCGGACTCAACCAGCCGGCCTTGCTCTAGCACCAGCATGCGCTCGCAATGCCCGGCGATGATGCCAAGATCGTGTGTGATCAGCAGTAAGGTCGTGTCGCGACGAATTTCCTCGAGTAACTCGAGAATCTGTGCCTGCACCGTCACATCAAGGGCCGTTGTCGGCTCATCAGCAATCACCAGCTCCGGCGCCGCGATCAGCGCCGATGCAATCATTGCTCGCTGGCGCATGCCGCCTGACAACTGATATGGATATGCCTGGAACTGCCGCTCTGGGTCGGGCAGACCAACGCGTTGCAGCATGTCCAGAACGCGGGCGTCTGCCTCTTTGCCCGATGCGAGTTTGTGCGTGGTCAGGATAAGTCGCAGCTGCGCGCCGATGCGCACAAAAGGATTTAGTGCCTGCGTTGGGTCCTGAAACACCAATGCCATGTGCCGCGCCCTGAGGCCATTCAGCGTTTTCTCGCTCGCATTCAGCACCTCGATACCATTAAGCAATACGCTACCGTTGGTGACTGCGTTACCCGGCAACAGACCGAGAACAGCCAGCGCCATCTGCGATTTTCCCGAACCCGACTCCCCGACCACACCGACCGACTCGCCTGCCTCAATTGCAAAGCTCAGGTCGCGGACGACCTCATTATCGCCATAACGAATCGTCAGCCCGTCGACTTGTAACAGGCTCATGCTGTGTACCTGGCGTCGAATACATCGCGCATTGCATCGCCAAGAAAGTTGCAGCAAAGCAGGATTGACGCGAGCAGTGCCGCCGGAATCAGCAGCATCCACGACGCTCCCTCCATCTGATTGACGCCCGCATTGACAAGCGCCCCCAACGACGTCTGCGGTTCCTGGATGCCGAGGCCGAGAAAACTTAAAAACGACTCAACCAATATCGCCTGTGGAATTGTCAGCGT
>JADFKA010000165.1 GCA_022565135.1 Pseudomonadota bacterium | reverse complement strand
ATGCCTGCGCATACAGCGCCAGTAATGGACCATTGTCGTAGAGCATTTTCTCGAAATGCGGAATCTGCCAGTAGCGATCGACCGAATAACGGCAAAAGCCGCCGCCGATGTGATCATAGATGCCCCCCTCCGCCATACGAGTCAATGTCAATGTGGCCATGAACAAGGCACCCGTATCCGGTTCGGCCAGATTCGCTGTGCCACGCCAGTGGCGCAGCAGCCGGTCAATCGTTCCAGGGTGGGGGAACTTCGGCGCACTACTAAAGCCGCCGTAGTCGCTGTCAAAGGTATTTGCAAGCTGTTCACGAACTTGCTGAATCGGTTCTGAACCCAGCGTGTCGTCGGCCGTCGCGGTTGCGGGGTCGAGGCGATCCAGCGCATCGTTGAGCCACTGTCCCTGTTTGCGCACGTCGTCAGGTCGTTCGGCGTAGTAGGTTGCGACATTTTGCAGGAGTTCGCTAAAAGCAGGCATGCCGTAGCGGCGATCTTTCGGAAAATAGGTGCCGCCGAAGAATGGTCGCTGGTCCTCGGCATTGAGAAACATCGTTAACGGCCAGCCACCGCCGCGCTGATTCAGAAGTTGATGTGCAGTCTGATATATGCGATCGATGTCAGGTCGCTCTTCGCGGTCGACCTTGATGTTGACAAACAGTCGGTTCATGAGCGCGGCTGTCGTGTCGTCCTCAAAGGATTCGTGTGCCATGACATGACACCAATGGCATGCGGAGTAACCGATGGACAGTAATATGGGTTTATTGGCCTTGCGTGCGAGATCGAAAGCGTCTGACTGCCACGGATACCAGTTTACGGGGTTGTCCGCGTGCTGCAGCAGGTACGGGCTTGTTTCGTTTGCGAGTCGATTACTCATCAGCGATCTCAGCACGCGCTTTGACGCGCTGTGGAAACTCACTATGATACAGGCCTCCTGACGACGCCGAGCAAGAACTAATGCTGGTTTATCCAGAGATCGATCCGATCATTTTCTCAATCGGGTTCGTGAAAATTCGTTGGTACGGATTGATGTACGTCATTGGTTTTTTGCTTGCTTGGGGGCTGGCGAGGCAACGATGCCGGCGCGTCGACGCGCCGGTAAATGCGGCACAAGTCGACGACCTGATTTTCTATGCGATGCTGGGTGTCATTATCGGCGGTCGTGTTGGCTACTGCCTTGTCTACGGTTGGGAGCAGTTGCTAGCCGATCCTTTATACCTGTTCAAGATCACCGAGGGCGGCATGTCCTTTCACGGCGGTCTTGTGGGTGTGATGACCGCAATGTGGCTCTACGGTCGTACGCTTGGTAAGACAATCTGGCACATCACCGACTTTGTTGCCCCGATCGTGCCTCTCGGACTCGGCTTCGGACGTATCGGCAATTTCATCAATGGTGAGCTATGGGGGAAACCGACCGAGGTGCCCTGGGGCGTGTTGGTTGGCGGACAGAAACTGCACGCATCACAACTCTATGAGGCGCTGCTGGAAGGATTTCTGCTGTTTGCCATTTTGTGGTTTTATTCATCACGGCCGCGTCCATACATGGCAGTATCCGGTGCGTTCCTGATTGTGTACGGCATGTTTCGGTTTTTTGTCGAGTTCTATCGCGTACCCGATCTTGACCTCGGCTATCTCGCGCTAGGCTGGGTTACGATGGGTCAGATACTGAGTGTGCCGATGGTTGTCGTCGGCGCCGTCATGTTCGTCATGGCTTATCGGTCGCGAAATTCCAAGGAGGCGGTTGTCTGACATGCATCAATACCTGGCGTTGATGCGGGACGTGCGCGAAAATGGTACGCGTAAACAAGACAGAACCGGCACCGGTACTCTGAGTCTGTTTGGCTATCAGATGCGTTTCGATCTGAGCCAGGGTTTCCCTCTTGTCACTACCAAGAAACTGCATCTTCGTTCAATCATTCATGAGCTGTTGTGGTTTCTGAGCGGCGACAGCAACATTAGATACCTCAAAGAGAATGGTGTGTCGATCTGGGACAAGTGGGCTGATGAGAATGGTGAACTCGGGCCGGTCTACGGCGTGCAATGGCGTAACTGGCGAGCAGCCGATGGCGGCGTTATCGACCAGATCAGCCAGGTTGTGCAGCAGCTTGCCGAAACACCCGATTCACGGCGCATTATCGTCAGTGCATGGAATGTTGCTGAGGTCGACCAGATGGCTTTGCCGCCCTGTCACTGCCTGTTTCAGTTCTATGTGGCCGACGGCAAGTTGTCGTGCCAGTTGTACCAGCGCAGCTGCGACATATTTCTCGGCGTGCCATTTAACATCGCATCCTACGCGCTACTCACTCATATGCTCGCGCAGCAGGCCGATCTTGGAGTTGGTGATTTCGTCTTTACCGGCGGCGACTGTCATCTTTATCTCAATCACCTCGAACAGGCCGACGAGCAGTTGCAACGCGAACCGTTTGCATTGCCACGGCTCGCGATAAAACGTCGTCCGTCGAGCATTTTTGATTACACATTCGACGACTTCGAAATCCTGAACTATGAGTCATACCCGCATATTCGGGCTAAAGTTGCTGTGTAATCACCGGGCATCGTGGTAATCGCCCGCTCCCGTCAAGCGGGATCGAGATATGCGGGCGATTCCAAAGGACAGAGCTTCTAATGATCTCACTCATCGTTGCGATGTCGACGAATAACGTAATAGGGCGTGGCGGTGAGCTGCCGTGGCGCCTGACCGACGATCTGAAGCGATTCAAGGTCATCACGATGGGCAAGCCGGTGGTCATGGGCCGCCTGACCTATGAGTCCATCGGCCGACCATTACCCGGACGGCAATGCATCGTGCTTTCTACGCGATCCGGTTACACGGCCGTGGGTTGCGAGGTTGTGTCGTCGCCTGAAGCCGCGATCGTCTGTGCCAATGCAGCAGACGAAATCATGGTCATCGGCGGTGCACAGGTGTACAGGCAGTTCCTTTCTCTGGCCAAGCGTATTTATTTGACGCGTGTGGAGGCCGAAGTAGACGGCGACGTGTATTTTCCGGATCTGGACATGCAAGAGTGGACGGAAACGGCATATGAGAAGCGTTCAGCCGATGAGTCGAATGACTTCGATTTCGTGTTTACGACGCTGGAGAGAACTTGATCGCCTCTTGCAATCGGTTGGCAAATTCGAACACATCCATGTAGCTGTTGTAGAGCGGTACCGGAGCAACGCGGATAACGTCGGGTTCACGCCAATCGCCAGTCACGTTGCGCTGACAAAGCTGCTCAAATAACGTTCTCGGGTTGATGGACTGGTCGCTGACGACGAGCGACAACTGGCAGCCGCGGGCATGCTCTGGTGTTATCGATTCGATTTGTCCTGCGAAGCGCTTTCTGATTAACCACTCCAGGTATCCCGTTAGCGTTGCCGCTTTTTTCGTCAACGCGGTGAGTTCAACTGCGGAGAATATTTCAAGCGCGGCAATTACGGGCGCAAGTGCGAGAATCGGCGGGTTGCTCATTTGCCAGAGTTCTGCGCCCCCGGCAGGCGTAAATGTTTTCTCCATTTTGAAGCGTGTCGCCTCATCGTGGCCCCACCAGCCGTGCAAAGTTTCAAAATCCTTCGAGCCGAAATGGCGCTCATGGATAAATGCGCCCGCGATCGCGCCAGGTCCGGCATTGAGGTACTTGTAGGTGCACCAGGCCGCGAAATCCGGTGCCCAATCGTGCAGCGACATCTCGACATTGCCGATCGCGTGGGCGAGATCAAGGCCAACGGCACAGCCGGCGTTGCGGCCAAGTTCGCATATGCCGGCCATATCGAGCACTTGTCCCGTGTAGTACTGCACGCCGGGAAGCAACAACAACGCGATGCTGTCGCCATCACGTGCCAGCAAATTCTCGAGGTCACTGAGGTGCAACGCCGTTTCACCCTCACGTGGTGTCCACTCCAGCAGTCCCTCGTGCGCGTCGAAGCCGTGCATGCGTAATTGTGAAGCGGCGACATAGCGGTCGGAAGGAAACGCCTGAGATTCAATGACGATTTTGTAACGATTTTCAGTGGGGCGATAGAAACTCGCCATCAGTATGTGCAGATTGACCGTCAGTGTGTTCATCGCAACGACTTCTGACGTCTTGGCACCTGTCAGTTCAGCGAATCCTCCTGCCGCGCGTCGATGATAGGAAATCCATGGCGTGTCCGAATGAAAATGTCCGTCAACGGCAAAGTCGGCCCAGTTAGTGAGTTCCCGTTGCACATATGTCTTGGCCAGCAGTGGTTGCAGGCCCAGCGAATTGCCACAGAGATAGATGGGCGAATAGTCGTGCCGCGCGCGTGGGAAATGGAATCGATCTCGAAACGGGGCGAGCGGGTCTTCGCGATCAAGAGACGCCGCGAATTCGTGCCGGTCTTCGTAATTCATGCGAATTTTCCGATCGGACTTTGCCCCTCGACCTGAACGATTCGTAGTATGCGTTTATCCAGGCGAATGGACGTCAGTTGTCGACCCCAGACGCACCCTGTATCGAGACTGATTATCCTCGGCAGTGCGATCAGCCCAAGGGCAGACCAATGGCCAAAAATAATTCGCGTACCCGACCATGCTGGGTCCTCGACGTCAAACCACGGCACGAGGTTCTTGGGCGTGGGCCAGGGCGGTCCGCTGTGCGAGAAATTAAGCCGCATTTTCGTCGTTAGCATGCGCATCCGAGTCAGGCAATTGATGATAAAACGCAGGCGCTTATAGCCCGTGAGTCTTGCCGACCAACGCGTCGGCAAATTGCCGTACATCTTGCGAAGTAGCGCTGGGTACTGGTCACCTTGCAGCGCAGCTTCAACTTCGGCGGCATACGCCAGTGTCTTTTTTACGTTCCACTGCGGGTGCGTTCCTGCGTGCACGAGCAAGGTATCGAGTTGCCTGTCGTAATGTGCGAGCGGTCGATGCCGCAGCCAGTCGACGAGTTCATTACAGTCGGGTGCTTTA
>JADFKA010000164.1 GCA_022565135.1 Pseudomonadota bacterium | reverse complement strand
CATCGGCCTGCACGTCATCGAGCACTCCCACAAGAAATCCCGCGCTGCCCTGCACGAGGGTCGTGCCCTGGTCATGCGTTACAATAATGGTGTAGCTCTTGCCTTCGCGCCAGGCGCTGACGGGGGCAGGCGTTTCGAGAGGCGCATCTATCGTACCGGCAAACGGGACAGATCCACCCCACCCAAGCGGCGCATGCACGGAGTCGATCAGCGTAACGGTGAATTTTCCAAATGCGTATTCATTGCCGCTAACCGCAAGCAATATTTGATCGTCGGGTACTCCTGCGCCACGAGCGATCTGGACCGTCGTTGCGGAGCCAAGAATCGACGCGCTGCTGCGATTGGCGAGCGCTCCGATATCCATAGCATGGTCAAAATGTGAGTGTACGGGGATGATTGCCGCAAGTCGCCGCATTCTGAATTCATCGAGTACGTAATTTATTTGCGCAGCGCTGCTCTGTACGGGCACGCTGAACACGATATCGGCAAGCGATGGTCGTGAGAAGAATCCGTCGATCAATATCTGCGTTTCACCATCATCAAACAGCAGCGTCGTAACGCCAAACCAGGTCACGGTGACGGCATCGTTCGTTGCTGCATTTATTGTTGGCGGCGCCCACTCGATCTCGGCTAGCGACGGACGGTCACTAAGGATCCACGCCACTGCACCGGCGCCGATGACCGCGATGGCGGCGAGCGTGATTATGGTTCGCTTTGCCCAGATCCTGAAATCGTCTAGGGATACCGTGAGCACCGTGTCACCATGATAGTGGCTACTGCCCGGCAACGATTCGAGCCAGATGCCCGGTCAGCGGCGCGAGATAGTTGCCCATCGCATAACCGAGCAGTGCCATAAGAATCGAGGCTGGTACCAGGTTTGGCCTATGATGGGCTGCAACGATGGGCGCTGACGCCGCCCCGCCGATATTTGCGGCCGATGCAATAGCGACACTGTGGATATCCACGCGGAACATCCATGCCCCGGCGAGGCAAAACAGGCCATGGATGAAAATCCAGATAAACGCTCCGAACACGAACATCGGTGCTTCGGCGAGACCCGAGACCGATGCGCGAGCACCCATGCCCGCGACGAAGATGTAGATCAGAGCCGTGCCCAACGCTGTGGTATTGGGTAAATCTGCAACGGGCGTGATGGAAAGCGATAGTGCGATTGTCGTGACGAGCAATATTCGCACAGTCGTAACCGAGAAGACCGCTTCGAGTCCGGGGCTCACACTGGCAATCCAGTGAGCGATTCCGGGTGCCAGGGACGTGCTGATCCATGTAGCGCCGATCGCGATCGCGCCAATGAACAGATATTGCGGCATCGTGGGCGCATGACTTGTTTCGACATGTGCTTCGGCGGCGACATCCATCAACACCAGCCGATCTGCCGGTACCCGCGCCCAGGCGTTGAACCTGTCCGCAAAATTGCGCGACATCAGGAGCAGTGGTAACCAGACGATGTAAACGACATTATCGGCAATCACGGCGAGACCAAATAGTTCCTCGGATGTGCCGAGCATTTCGGCTGTGGCAGCCATGTTTGCGGTGCCGCCAATCCAACTGCCTGCGAGTGCGCCATACCCTTTCCAGGCGTCCTCAGACAGCGATGAGTGCACAATCAGGTAGGCAACGACGGCGCCAACCACGACACCGGCAGTTCCCATCAACATGACGAGCACGCCCTTGCCCATGACGCGAATGACGGCTGGCACATTGACCTTGATCAACATCAGAACGATGAACGCAGGTAGAGCGTAGGCGCTCAATCCCGAATACACGGTTGAACTGCTTGGAATGACGCCGAAATTGTTGAGGAAAACCGGTGTAGCGTAGATAAACAGAAGGGGCGGAATGTACTGGAATAATTTTGCGCGAGTCGTCTGTTCAAGCATGAAAAAAAAGGCCGCAACAAAAACTAAAACGGCGAGTACACCAAGTGGTGAGGAGATCAGGACTGCGGAATTCTCCATGCGATGCTGACTGTCCGGAGGCGAAAGACCCGGCCAAGTATAAAGCAATGATGAGTACCCGGCGTGTCGCTTTACGTCAGGATATTTGCGCCTGCAGATCTTTGCGCGTCGCCTCATCGGTCAGCGCGGCGGCCTTGACGGTTAGCCAGGCGGCGTCCCAATCTTTAACCTTGCTGGGGCCGAATACAAATTTGGCAATATAGCTGTCGAGATTGCCAACACGAATCACATTTTTCGACGGCGCGGTCGGAAAATTCACGGCGCCGGTAAAGACAACGACATTGGCAACCGGTACATCAGGTACGACATTCTGCAAGGCGCGAGTACGGCCTGTGTTCTGGATCAGCGGATTCAGGAATCTGCGACGAATAGTACCGTCAACATTGGTCCACTGCGGCTCGTCCTCTGCGCCGAATATGATGCCGTTGTAATGTTTAGTTTGAATGCAAAGTATTCCACCGGCTGTCAGGATCGCATGGTCGATTTTAGTCAGGCCGCCATAGGCGCCCGGCAGTATGAAATCATGCAATACATCCGGACTGCGTAGGTTCAGTGCGCGGCGAATGCGTATTATCCCAATCTTGCTCGTTACGATGCCGACAATGTGGTTTGCCGTCGATCGAAACACGAGGGTCAGTAACAATGCCCCCGCGATGGCAAACAGGAATGTTGCCGGACCGACGTCCGTAATGCCAGTTATGACCGCAGGCTCAGTCACCAGGGCTGGCAGGGCGATGAGTGGCAGGCTGGATGCAACGAGTCGGATGAGCACGATCATGCCAATAGAATATTGGTTCGGACGGAAATTTGATCGTCGCAGGTCACGTTTTTTCAATCCTGTGGGCGCCTAACCCGGATAAGCAAGAAAATAGTCGTCTGTTCTCGCGACGAGAATGGCCGTCTCATAAACAGAGCTGAGTATTTCGCCGGTCAGAACCGCAGATTTATCCCCATCAGCGACGATGGTGCCTGCCTTCAGAATGACAACTCGTTCGATCTCGGGCGGGATCTCGTTCAGGTTGTGTGTAACAAGCACAATATTGCAGCCACTCGCTGCAAGCTGCCGAAGCCGGGCGAAATAGTCGAAACTTGCCGCGAAATCGAGACCGGCTGTGGGCTCATCGAGTATTAATGTGTCTGGTTCGTGGACCAGTGCGCGACCCAGCAAACAGCGACGTTGTTGCCCTGTTGACATCGAGCGCAGTGGTGTATTGCGCAACGATTCGATACCGAGCAATTTGAGCGTATTGTTCGCTCTTTTGCGTTGTTCGTCGGTGACACGCTCGATCAGCAGCCCGTGTACACCGATGCTGGAGAAAAAGCCTGACACGACAACCTCGAGTGCAGTTGCTGCGGGCGTATAACGGCTGTGTAAATCATGTGACACGGTTCCTATGCGTTTGCGCAGGTCCCAGACATTCCAGTCGTCGCGCCCCAGGATGCGCACCCAGGAGTTCTCCCGTGCTACGGGATGTAACTCACCGTTTATTGTCTTGAGCAGTGTTGTCTTACCCGAACCGTTCGGCCCGATAATGGCGACGCGCTGGTGCCGCGCGATCGCAAGATCAAATTTATCAAAGACGCAGGTCGTCCCGCGCCAGATCGTCGCATTGTGAATCTCGATCAGCAGCGGCTCGGCCATCGTCTGTCGATTCAAATATCGCTCGACAGATTCGTCGGTGTCCAGGATTTATGGGCCTCATAGGCCGGCAGATCGTCGACATCGCTGCGCTCCTCCAGCTTCTCGGCAAGCCACTGAAACCATTCAAATGCCTCGGCGCTGCCGATTTCATCGCGCAGGTCGGCGACCCACCCCTCCAACTTGCGCCAAAGCACGATTGTGCTCGCGCCAATTAGATTCTTGACGATGCGAAAGGGCACGATTCGCTGAAAAGTCATGACGCCGATATTCTCCATCGTCGTGCAGATCAACATTGCGCACATTTCGCGGCCAGGATATTTTGCTTCGAGATCGGCGGCGCTCAAACCATCGGGCAAGTGCAATATTCTTTGATAAGCGCCGTTGAATTCGGCGTTGCCGAAAAAGCGGAACAATTCGATTGCGGCGAGTTCGCGGCGTTGTTGGCGAATGTTTCGCATTTGCAATACCGCAAAAATCAAACCGCCAATGACAACAAGTGCGCCGAGAATTTCGGCCATGTCGGCCAGTCGCGATAAATCAGTCATCGATGACACTCCAGTTGATGGTCTGACCGAATGGTACTGGACCTAAGCCGACAGAGTCAGGCTTGCTTGTATTTCCAGTTGCCCCGTCTGAATATAATGACGCTCAGAACGGTTAATAGCGATTCTGAAATAACGACGGCTATGAATATACCATTCGGTCCGAGCGGAACCTTAGTCGCGAGCCAGTATGCGAGCGGAATTTGCAGGAACCAGAAGCAAACGAGGTTTATTATCGATGGCGTTACTGTGTCACCCGCGCCATTGAGGGCCTGCGTAATAATCATCCCGATTGCATACATCGGAAAACCGATACCGAGAATTCGCAGGCAGCTTGTCCCGATGCGCACAACCTCTGCGTCGTTCGAGAACAGGCCGGCAATGCCGGGCGCAAACGCTATCAGGAATACGCCAGCACCGGCCATGAATATCGTGTTGTAGCGAGCGGCGCACCACACAGATAGCTCGGCGCGTTGTGGTTTATTGGCACCGAGGTTTTGACCCACCAATGTTGCTGCAGCATTGCCAAGGCCCCACGCCGGCAGCCAGACGAACTCGAGCATCCGCCATGCGATCGTGTACGCCGCGATAGCCGTACTGCCATAAAGAGCGACAATGCGCATGATGACAATCCAGCTGGACATTGAAATCAGAAACTGACCAATGCCGCCGATCGAAATGACCAGCACGCGGGAAATCAGCTCTGGCACGATTCGCAAATGGCGAAACTGAAATTGCAGTCGCCCGCGCCCGCCAAACAGGTACCAGAG
>JADFKA010000163.1 GCA_022565135.1 Pseudomonadota bacterium | reverse complement strand
TTACGCAGGCTGGTCGAAGGGACAGTTGGAGCACGAACTGGCGTTCGATAGCTGGCACATCCTCCCTGCCACGGAAGAACTCGTGTTCGCGGAGGATACTGGCGATATCTGGCGTAGGCTCTTGCCATCACGCGAATATCGGGCTGCCGCTGACAGGACGGAATCAGGGCTGAGATAGTTTCGGCAAAATTGCGTCGACACTTGTTGTGACGACAACAAACTCTGCGTTCTGACTCTTGAGAATTTCGGGCAATTCATCCAGCTGCTCGACGGTGCTGATTCGCGTGACGTTGAATCCGTAAGCACGACCCATCATCTCGAAATCCGGATTGGTGAAGTTGGTTCCGATCGCACGGCCCGGATATTCCCTTTCCTGTTGAGCGCGGATTGATCCGTAAGTATTGTTTTCCGACAGGATGACTTTCAATGGAAGTCGGCGCTGCATCGCAACGGCCAGTTCGCTGCCCGTCATAAGAAATCCGCCATCGCCGACAAGGCAAAACACCGGGCGCGCAGGCTCACGCAGTGCGGCGGCAATCGCTGCCGGTATGCCGAAGCCCATTGCACCGGAGATTGGCGCAAGCAGTCGTTGCGGCGGCGCAAATGGAATGACACGGTAGGCAGGCGCTCCGAACGCACCTGCATCAAGTGTTACGATCGCATCGGCAGGGAGGTTTTTGCCGACAATGTCCACGACTCGCTCAAACACAATACCGTCGTCGACATCGACGCATTGCGGCTGACTGATCCTGCGCCTTTCCTCGCCCAAGCGGTCTACCCATGCGAGACGGTCGCCAGACGGAGCTGCGGGCGAATCAACTAATGTATCGATTAACATTTTGGGATCACACGCCATTGCGATATCGGCTGCGAAATGGGTACCGATGACGGCGGCATCACAGTGCACGTGCACAAGTTTCATTTCAGGACGAACAAGGCGAGGGTAAGTGTAGCTTTGGGTCGTTATATCAGACAGTCGCGCTCCCAGCACCAGGAGCAGATCCGCTTCACGCAGGACTGCCATCTGTTCATCAGGGTTGCGCAGACCCATGTCTCCTGCATAGAGCCGATGTTGGTTGGGGAACAGGTCTTGCCGCCTGAATGACACCAGTGTTGGCAATTGCCACGACTCGAGGAACGCCAGCAGGCTCTCGCGACCCGCACCAACCTCCAGTCCACTACCTGCTATTACCAGTGGCCGCTGCGCCTCGCCCAATAATTGTCGCAGGTGCTTTATATCGTCCGGGCTTGCAACCGACCGAACGGGCGCCTGGCGAGTCACAGTCTGCGCATCGCACCTGGCCGTCAGAACATCCTCGGGTACGGAGATAACGACGGGTCCGGGAACGCCCGTCGTTGCGACCTGGATCGCCCTGAGAATCGTCTCCGCCATGCGATTCGGATGCGTTACCTGAACCGTCCACTTCGCGATCGAGCCATACATGCGCGCGTAGTCAATTTCCTGAAAGGAATTTCGCCAAACATTACGCGCCGGAACGTCACCGACGAAGAGCAGGAACGGCACACCATCTTGTTGCGCCGTATGCACGGCGATGGCAGCGTTGCTGGCGCCGGGCCCACGACTGACGCACGCGACGCCTGGCACTCCTGTAAGACGCGCATCGGCCAGCGCCATGAATCCGGCGCCCGCTTCGTGCCGACAAACGACTGTATCTATGGCCTCGCGACGCTCGTACAGCGCATCAAGGAGGCCCAGGTAGCTTTCACCGGGCACACAAAATACGCGATCGATATCATTCGCGATGAGGCTATCGGTTATGAGTTGACCGGCGGTCAACATAAGAGCGCCATTATTGCACCTGCCATGGTCCAGAATCAGAAAGCCGTCCGTATCGGTGTGCGCCAGCATAGCTGCTAGTGTGCATGGTTGGCCAGAATGGTTCCGCAACGTGATGTCCGACACGTTTTGATCCCACTTCTCTAAAGCTGACGGATTTTCGACCGATGACACTTTAACTGTGCGAGTCAATCGCTCGGCGCACGCGATCAAGGGCGACAGTCAGAAATACATGGAATTCGGGTTCGATGACTATGTGACAAAACCGATCAACAGGAAAAATTTGATCAGGACAATCTATCAACACTGGAATAGCGGAAAACTCTGAAAAACGAGCCTGGGCACGATCAGTTCTCGAACCAGGTGCCATCCGGATGCTGAAAGGCGCCGAGGGTCCGATGTAATTGGTAACCCATCAGGCGCTGGATCAGCTCGGAGTGTTGCTCGGCGATCTCCCGCGGCACGTTGAGGTACTGGTTTTCTTCCTGCCGCAGCCAGCCTAAGGCATAGGTATTGATCAGCCCGGCGCGGGGTTTGTCGGTTCGATTGGCGCCGCCGCCGTGCCTTGTGGTGCCCATATAAAAGAGTACAGAGCCCTTGGGCATGATCGCTTGAACGACGTCGTCTGGGCTATCCGATGCACCGTCATATTCCTCTGCCCGATTGTAGTAACGGTTGGTTCCCTGGTCTACGTGGCTACCGAGCGCTATACGCGTCGCGCCATTGTCCTTGGTGAAGTCTTCGAGTGCCCACATGGCACTGATCTGCAACTGCATCCCCGGCATACGAACTGGATAAATACCGTCATCCACATGAAGATATTGATCCGTCTCGCCCGGATGGATCTCGACCGCTGTCAGGCTACCGATCCGATAGTTGAGACAGTATGTAAGCAGGATCGCATCTGCCACCGCCATGACCCTTGGATGTGCAACCAGCTTGGCTGATGTCGGTGAGATGCCAAGTATCCCGCTAACCCGCAGCGTCTTATAGCCGTTGAAGTCACTTTCGTCGCATTTGCCGACTGCATCGAAGGGTTTGCGCAACTCCGTAAGGATGGCGTCTGCAACGTCCGGGCCGACCTGGTTTCTTACAATTGTGGCACCGTCACGACGCAGCGCCGTAAGGACGTCAGCCGTATCGGCATCAGGGTCAAAATATTCGAGTGGAATTGTAGTGTCCTCCTAGGCTCGAATAATAGCGCGCAAGTGCTATCGATACGTGGAATATTCAGAAAACTGTCAGGACTCAGATCGTGTCAGCTGCCGGACCAGATCGGCCGGCGCTTTTCGATAAACGCGTCGATGCCTTCGGTAGCATCGTCGGTCATCATGTTGCGCACCATCACAGCACCCGTCAATTCATAGGCATCACGGAGACTGCACTCGAGCTGTTCATAAAATGCGACCTTGCCCATTTCGACTGCGACAGGTGACTTCGAGCAGATGGCTGCAGCCAGTTCTCGCACTGCCTCGTCCAGGTCGTCTGCTGCAACAGCACGATTTATCAGTCCGTATTTCTCCGCCGTTGCTGCATCGATCATCTCCCCCGTCAACAACATCTGCATCGCCTGTTTGCGGTTTAAGTTGCGGCTGAGCGCAACCATTGGCGTAGAGCAAAAGAGCCCGATATTGACGCCAGGCGTTGCAAACCGCGCATCATCTGCGGCAATTGCGAGGTCGCAGGTGGCTACTAGCTGACAGCCAGCGGCAGTGGCAATTCCGTGAACGCGAGCGATTACGGGCTTCGGCAATTCCACAATCGCTGTCATCAATTTGGCACATGCCGCGAAGGTTTCGCGATGCGCCTTCTCGCGATCATCGGCGCGCATCTCTTTGAGATCGTGACCGGCACAAAAGGCAGGGCCGTTGCCACGAATTACAACGACTTTTACATCCACGTTGCCAGCAATGTCCGCAAGCGCCGTATTGAGTTCGCACATCAGCGTCATCGACAGGGCATTACGCTGCTGCGGACGATTCAACGTCAATGTTGCAACACCGTCGCGAGTCTCGCACAAGAGCACAGCGTCCTGTCGTTGGCCCGTCATATAGAACCCTTTTCTTTCACCATTTCCACCACGCTATACACGGTTACGGACATCAGGACAATCGCAATCCCAGCAAGCGATAATCCACTTGGCGTTTCGCCGATACCAATCCAGACCCATATTGGCGATAAGATTGTTTCAGTCAATGCGAAAAATGCCACTTGGGCGGCAAGAATATGCCGCGCCGCAATGGTATAGCACATGAAACCTACCGTGAGTTGTACGCAACCCATCGCCAGCGATAATGCCATATCATGCGCTGTTATCGACAGGTGCTCCGCACCGACGAAACCCACGATAGCCATGACCACACCACCCAGACATGCGGCCGGCAACATGTCGATATCCAGGTTGTCGCGCAAAATCATCAGATAGACTATAAACGTCGCGACCACGCCCAGCGCCATCACGTTGCCAAACCATTGCCCGTCAATAATGCCATCGGTAAAAAGCAGGCCGATACCGGCTAGCGAGATAACCATCGTGACTATTCCGGTAGTCGACATTCGCTCGCGCAACACTACCCAGGCGACAAAAGCTGTTGCCAAAGGCGCCGACCCAATGATGAAAACTGCGTTGGCGACAGTCGTATGCATTAGAGCAAAGACGTAAAAGAACGACGCCAGTCCAAGCGCTACACCTGCCCAGACACCGCGTTGGCCGATTGCGAGAAACATCTTCTTTGTTTTGGCGCGGTAGTGTAAAAGCAAAATCAGAAACACCGTGACTGAAAATGCAATACCGCGAAAAAAAAGAACCTGCCACGCATCCGCCTGCTCGATATTGCGTAGCATGATGCCGTTAGTGCTAAGAAATACGCTGCCGATGACAACCAGCAAGACGCCAAACCCGTATCTCTGCTGTCGCATTACTTTTCTCTCACCGCCGGACGCGGTAGCCTACTTGTATCGTACCCACAAACTCAAGTAATGCGCCCGAAATCGTGCACGCTAAATCTCACCCGATTGTGCGCATCAACTCCAAGCGGTTACAGCCTTCTCCGTACGTAGAAAAATACGCCGACGAACATACTATTTTTGCGATTAACGCGAATCAACTCTATCCGGTTTCTTTGGGCGAAGA
>JADFKA010000162.1 GCA_022565135.1 Pseudomonadota bacterium | reverse complement strand
ATCGAGGAATTGGACGTTCTGCGTGGTTGCTATGATGGCCCTGCATTGGATCCGACCTTTTGCAGTCAGTTCACGCGAATCAGCGACCCGACATCCGGATTCTTCGGTGGCCTGAACTTTCTGCAGACAGGGCAGATCAACTTCGCCGCGTTGGAGGCCTCAGGGGTAGATTCGGAAGTCATCTATGATACGGATCTGTTCGGTGGTGGTATCAGGCTGCGCGCGAACGTCACGTACCTCGACGACCTTATCGAGTTTCGCAGCGTCATCAACCCCACGCTCGGTGACGTCGAGACTGGCGAAATACAGCGTCCGGAATGGGCCGGTAATTTTAGCGCCCGCTGGAGCCAGGCTGCGCTCACGCTCGACTATCATGCACGATACGTGGGTAATCAGACGCATCGGCAGGTGGAAGAAAGTTCGATAGCGTCCTTCGACAATCCGAAGACGGGTATCCTTTGGATGCACGATATATCCGCAAGCTACAATTTTAACGACACGTTCACGTTCTACGGAGGCATTCAGAACTTAAGCGACGAGCAGCCGTTCGATACTCAGCCGAGCTTTCCCACCGGCATTCGTGGGCGCTATGTGTTCCTTGGCGTTACCGCCAGATTATGAGAGACGACAATCGCTAACAAATAAGGGGCTTCGGCCTCCTTAATAACGTCCGAAGAAAAAGACGGGAGAGGTCCATGGGCAGCAAGACAAGGTATCTTGTCCTTTCGACTTGTCTCGTCATTTGTGGCCAATTTGCCGCCGCCCAGCAGATAACCTATATCAAAGCCGGCCGCCTCCTGGACGTGGCCGACGGCCGGATGCTGACGGATAGGATAATCGTCGTGCGCGGCGACAGAATCGAACGAACCGGCAGCGCCAGCTCGATCGACATTCCCGCGGATGCCAATGTCGTCGATCTGAGCGACGCGACCGTTTTGCCGGGTCTGATCGATATGCACGTGCACCTGATGAGCGACCCGGATGCCCATGGTTACAAAAGCCTGGCCGCGTCAGTACCGCGAAACGCCTTGTTCGGCGCGGCGAATGCGAGGCGGACACTCACTGCTGGATTCACGACTGTGCGCAACGTCGGCGCAGGTGGCTACGCGGACATTGCTCTGCGGGACGCCATCAACCATGGCGATGTGCCGGGCCCGCGCATGCGCGTCACGGGACCCGCGCTCGGCATAACAGGCGGACACTGCGACAACAACCTGCTGCCGCCACGGTTTGAATCGTTTGCGGAAGGCGTTGCGGATGGCCCATGGGAGATTCGCAAACAGATCAGGGAAAACGCCAAGTACGGTGCCGACCTTACGAAATTTTGCGCAACCGGTGGTGTTCTCTCGAAAGGCACGAGCGTCGGTAAGCAACAATACACGCTGCAGGAAATGGCCACGATCGTCGCCGAATCACATCAGCGAGACCGCAAGGTTGCTGCGCACGCGCATGGTACAGAGGGGATCAAGGCGGCGATCGAGGCCGGCGTCGACTCGGTTGAGCATGCCAGTCTTATCGATGACGAAGGCATCAGGATGGCGCTGGACGCAGGTACGTTCCTGGTCATGGACATCTACGTCAGCGACTACATTCTGGAGAAGGGTGAAGCCGCGGGTTTCCTCCCGGAATCTCTGCAAAAGGAACTCAAAGTCGGGCAGGCGCAAAGAAACAGTTTTCGAAGAGCACATGAGGCGGGCGTACGCATGGCGTTTGGCAGTGATGCAGGGGTTTATCCGCCCGGCATGAATGCCAGGCAGTTTGCGTACATGGTCCAATACGGCATGACGCCGATGGAAGCGATCCAGGCGGCGACCATTCATGCCGCCGAGTTGCTTGGCTGGCCGCGCGATGTCGGCGCAATCGAAGCCGGCATGTATGCCGATATCATTGCTGTGAAGGGCAACCCACTGGACGATATCAGGGTACTCGAGGACGTGCGCTTCGTCATGAAGGGTGGCGAAATCTACAGACAACGTTAGCGGCGCCGCCTGCAGCGAGGTGTAGCGATGACAAACAATCTCCGCATTACCTGTCTTACGATCGCATTGATCCTGGCGTCGGTCCCGGCAAGCCTGTTCGCGCAGGATGTATCGCTGGCGATCGTCGGCGGTCGCTTGATTGACGGTTACGGCGGCCCGCCGCTCCACGATAGCGTCGTGCTGGTTTCCGGCGATCGCATCAGCGCCATCGGCACGCAAGCGGACACAGACATTCCTGACGGCGTGCGCGTCGTCGATGCCGATGGCAGGACAGTGATGCCGGGCATGATTGATCTGCATGTTCATTTCGACATCCTCGGGCACAGTGACTATGAGCACTGGTTTCCGGCCTATGAGGGCCGCATGCGAGCGGACATCCTGCCGGCGGCGGCCAGGATTTTGCTCGACGCTGGCGTGACATCCGTCCGCGACCTCGGCACCGACATCGAGAACAGCTTCTGGCTTCGTGAGCAGATCAACTCCGGCAAAATTCCCGGGCCGCGTCTTTTTATCGCAGGACCCTTTTTGAGAAAAACCGTGACTTCCTTTGTGTCAAAGGAATTCGTCGACACCTGGGTGGTCGACAATCCAGCCGATGGGCGCCGCAAAGTCAGGAAACTGGTCGAACGGGGCGTGGACGTTATCAAGACGCAGGACGAGAATCTGTCGCGAGCCGAACTCAGCGCAATTTATGACGAGGCGCACAAACTCGGGATGCGGGTTGCGACGCACCTGTTCAGCCAAAAAGCGTTACGGACCGCTCTTGAAGCGGGGCTGGGACAGTGGGACACGATAGAGCACATCGGCGACGGCGCACAGCCGCGCTACCCCGACGACATTGTCAATATGATCGTCGAGCAACAGGTGGCAATGGCGCCGACGATCATGGCCGACGAGGGCTTGAGACAAATCTACCTGAACCAGGAGCTCGTGCATGACCCGGCATGGAAACGGTATATAGCCACCGATATCTACGAAGACATTCGCGGGTCGTTTCAACATCCGGCACGCCACCCCTTGTTTACAGGGGCGGTTATTCACCGCGCAACCAAGATGATGAAGCTACGCCAGCTATTCGATGCGGGTGCGCCGTTCATCGTGTCCAGTGATTCAGGGTCAAGGGCGAATCCGCACCATATCGCGACCGCACGCGAAATATATTACCTGCACGAAGAGGTTGGCCTGTCGCCAATGGAAGCAATTATGGCAGGTACTCGATGGGCTGCAGTTGTACTCAATCAACACCATGATCTCGGCACGATCGCCGAGGGCAAGCTGGCAGACATCATCGTCATCGACGGCGATCCGCTGCAGAATCTAGGCGACCTTCGCCACGTACTCCACGTGATCAAGGACGGCAAGATAATTCGTTAGCAAAATATGCAGATGCCAATGTGGATGTCTCCAGCTATCGCCCCGGATGCCTGGTGGGCGCAGCGTTGCCGCAATGAACAACTAAAAGGCATGGCCGATTTCAGTGACCGGCCCGTGTGCGGCGGCCTCGGCGTACCAGATTACGCCGTCTTTAACGACTATGTTTACGTGTCCGAGTGCATTGATGTCGGCGAGCGGGTTGCCGTCGACGACAATCAGGTCCGCAAGTTTTCCCGTTTCGATTGAGCCAAGCTGATCGAACTGACCGAGGATCTCCGCATTCGTTTTGGTCGCTGCGGAGATGACTTCGATCGGCGTCATACCGCTGTCAACCAGGGCCGACATCTCGCGCCACATGGCTTCCGTATGAAAATTCAACGGGCTTGCCGCGTCGGTTCCGACTCCGATATACGCACCTGCGGCAATAAACTGGCGAGCCGCGATCCTTGAGTTGCGGGTCTCGCGGCCGATCTCGTGAAAATAGGAGAGGCGGTGAAAATCCTTGAAGGAGTCGATGACCTCTGCATAGATATCCGGTGGCATGTCTTTCTTGTGGACAGGGTCGTAAAGCCGCTCCGGAAATGCCACGGTTGCCGGATAAACCCAAATTCGATGGGCGATCGTCTGCACGACAGGAATGTTTTTGTGCGCAATTTCCGATAGTAACTCGTCGTCGTACGGCGGGTTACGCGCAGAGCCGACGTGCTGGAATACGTCGACGCCGGCGGCGATTGCCGCACGAATGGCTTCCGGTCGATACAAGTGAGCATGGACTTTGACCTTGTGTCGATGTGCCTCTTTGACGACGGCGCGGTAATCGTCCTCGGTCAGCCCGACCCAGGTCTTGATGATGTCCGCTCCACTCGCGATGAGTTCCCGGGTGCGCTGCGCCGCCTCGCGCGGACTATCGATAATGATCTGATAATCATCAGGTATGCCGTCAAGATAGACCCGCGTAATCCACGGTCCGGAGACGGTCAAACGCGGCCCCGGGATTTCTCCTTTACTAATTTTCTCGCGCAACCCGAGAATTTGAAACGGTGTGCCCAGGTCAATAGCGCTGGTGACGCCGGCGCGCAGCATTTGTTTCGCCGCTATCGGCATCACGTCATCCAGGCGCGCCATGCCCCCCAAAAATCTGTAGTAGCGGTCGTAATCACCGTGACCAATCAGATCCACGTGAACGTGGGCATCGATCAGCCCGGGCATCACCGTCTTGCCGCTCGTATCGATGATGACGGCATTCTCGGGAATGACCGTGTCGTATTTGGTCCCCGCTGCAATGATGCGGCCATCGTCGATGACCACGACAGAATGGTGAATCGGCTGTGCTTCGTAGCCATCCAGCAACATGCCGCCGACGAACGCGACCGGATGCCGTGGCCGTAAACTCTCCTGCGCGACCGCAACACTGGATACAAGTACGAGAACTGTAACGAAGAAGGCCGCTATGAGTCGCATTGTTGTCTCTCCTGAGGATCCGGTTCAAGTCCCGGTGGTCCATCTACAGATTTCGGACGACCCGCGCCATGTGTTGCACATTATCAGGGACGGCGAGTTGATCCGCTGGCTTGCGCAGA
>JADFKA010000161.1 GCA_022565135.1 Pseudomonadota bacterium | reverse complement strand
TCCTCATAGGTCTCGATCGGGCCGATGACGATATCGATCTCATTGTCCTTGACGTCCATCCAGTACAAGTCGCTCAACTGATAATCGTCGCTGAGCAAGGCGTTTGCGCGCAGCTTCAGGTAATTGGCAAAGTGTATGTTGTCGGCCAAACTCGCCGCCTGGCGCAGCAAATCGGCGGTCGCATTGAGCTCGTCTGCATACGCGACGTGATAGGGCACGAGAAACAATTCACCCTTCTCATTGCGTCGAATCAGCGAATACAGACCAGCCTTGCCCGGCAAATAAGCGGTCTGGAATTCCTCGCGCGTCATGTCGGCCGGATAGAAGTTTGCACCCAGTGGCTTGACGCCCGCACCCTCGATGAACGGCTTCTGGTCATCGAGCCGGTCCCACGGCCCATAGTTCTGGTCCGCAAACAGCCTCGCATCATCTACATTGATCGAGGACAGCCAGGCCTCATAGTCATCTCCAAATGCCTGTCTCCAGAACAGGTCATCCATGATCTGGGAAGCCTCGATCAATAATCCGATCATCTCGCGCTGCGCATCGCTAAATATGCTCAGATCGGCAGTCAGGGTGAATTCGGCGTAGATCTCTGGCCTGGGCTCGACATTGACGAGTGGTTCAATCGTCGCTGCAGGGGGCGTGTCGACGCCGCAAGACGCTATCAGTACGGAAATCAGGCACGCCTGCGTGGCGCGCATCATTATTCTTGGAATCACAACTCTGCCCTAGCAGCACAAGGTCGGCGATTATCGCACAAGACGTAAAGTCAAAGGACCTGTGACAATCCATAGCCGGGATGTTTTTCGAACGGAATAAAGCGCAGCGCAGCGAGCCATCCGGAGAGAAATATGCCGGCTACGGATTGTCACAGGTCCACAATTGTGATGTCGTTGGCGGAGAGATCGTGGCCCAGGAATTGGCCGCCGACGCGGGCGAATCGCGTCGCCCCGTCCGTGGCCAGCAACTTGAGCGAGCCACCACCACTGCGGCGGCTGCCGAGTGACATCGACGCCAGCATGTCGCAAGCCGCCGCCGCCGTTGTACTCGCCGAATCGACTATGGCAACACCGTCATCGAAAGCGCTCTCGATCACCTCGCGCAGTAACGGGAAGTGCGTACAGCCGAGAATGACGCTGTCGGGCCTGGCGGATTGACCATCGAGCTCCGCCAGGTAGCGACGTACGATGAGTTCCGCAATCGGGCCATCGCTCCAGCCTTCTTCAGCCAGTGAAACCAGCATTTCGCAAGCCAGTTCAATGACGGTCGCTTGCCGGTCTTTTGCATGAATTGCGCGTCGATATGCTTCCAAACTGACCGTCGCTTCGGTAGCGAGTACGAGATGCGTCCCTCCCGGCCGCGCTGCAACCGCCGCCGTCGCACCGGGCTCGATCACGCCTATCACGGGTAGCGGCTCCATCTGCCCGCGCAGAGCTTCCAACGCCACGGCGGAAGCCGTGTTGCAGGCAACAACGAGTAACTTTATACCGCGCTGCTGCAGCTGCTGTGTCGCCTGGCAGGCATAACGTGATATCGATGCCGGACTCTTGGTGCCATAAGGCAGCCGCGCAGTGTCGCCGAGATATATCAGGTCCTCGTGTGGCAATACGTCGCGCAAGGCCTTCAGTACCGTGAGCCCTCCCACACCGGAATCGAATACGCCGATCGGTAATTCATTCGCATTTGATACGTTCATATCGACATTGTGCCCAAGGACGTCGCTCTGTGGAATAATCTGCTTATGCAAAAGCTCATGTATGCAATTTCTGGATTTATTATTTTGCTGATCATCGTCGGATTAGCACTGCCCCAGCATGCCCTCGTCCACTCCAGCGTACGCATCGATGCACACCCGGCGACGATATTCGCGCTGATCAACGATTTTCATCGCGTCAGTTTATGGTCACCCTGGATTAATTCTGATCCGAACGCTCGGATCGTGTTTTCCGGCCCGGAACGCGGAGTTGACGCAGCGATAACCTGGGACGGCACGATCATCGGCACCGGCGCGCAGGTCATCACCGCAAGCCAGCCATACAAGTACGTTGCAACAACCATCAACCCAGGTGAATCCAGCGAGGCAAGGTCATGGTTCGACCTGGAAGCCATGGACGACACAACGATTATTACGTGGAGCTTCGAAACCGACTATGGCTATAACCTGGTTGGCCGCTACTTTGCACTAATACTGAAGGGAGTCGTGAAGCGCGATTACGATGTGGGTCTGGCGAATCTCAAGGACCTGGCTGAAAGTCTGCCTGGCACGGATTTCAGCGATATCGAGATTGAGCGCATCACCGTCGAGCCGGTGCAGATCGCATATCGGTCAGCAACCTCAATTCCCAAGCCCGCTGCCATTTCCGAAGCCATGGGTGCAGCCTACTTCGAAATATTGAATTTCATCGACAAGCATCGTTTGCAGGAAGCCGGCGCCCCACTTTCGATTACGCGCTCATTCAGCGGCTCACAATTGCGCTTTGATGCTGCGATCCCGGTTCGAGGCGTTTCCGAGGCAACACCCAGTAATGGCGTAACCGTAAATATTGGTAACACGTATGGCGGCACCGTGATTCGCGTCAAACATGTGGGTTCATACCGCACTTTGAGCGAAACACACGTGAAAATTGCTGCCTACCTGGCAGCTCTCGGCATCAAGCGGAATGGTGACGCGTGGGAGTCCTATGTCAGCGATCCAACCAAAGTGGCTGACGCTGACTTGCTAACGTACGTGTATTACCCGATTCGCTGAGTATTTCGGGGATAGTCCCGAAATCAGGACTTGCGGGATTTGACGAGGAAGGGTGGGACGCTTTTTCTGCGGCCCCTTTTCTCAAGCGGCAGCGGCGCCTGGCCGTTGTCAAAACGGACCTCGTGATACAGTTCTACGACCGCTTTTGCGCATGCGCCGGCCTCTTCGATCGACATCTTACGCACGGATGCGCAAATCGGACCTTCGCCATTCGCGGGCGTCACCTGGTGCATTGTGTTTTTCAGGTTGGCAAACGCCTTTTTTGCTGCTGCAGGTAATTCGTCTGCCTCAATCGCCTCGAGATTATCTTCGAAAGCTTTCATAAGTCTTTGTTTTATCTGTTCATGGCCCGCAAGTATCGAGACTGCGGCATAAAAGCGGTCGACGGGGTATGACATTTTCACTCCAGCGTTTCTTTATTGTTTGGCCGCTTTTATTCCTTTCGGAGCGGCTTAAATACGCTATTAGGCGACTACATCCTGTAGTCCCGGTCCTCTCAGCCGGTACGTCCTGATTGTATTCCTGATGTATCAACTACCTGCGCAGTATTTTTATAGCAGATATGTAGAAGTGTGCGCAAGTTTTAACCACTTGCCCGGGGTCTCTGATCGTCACGACTCGGTGCCGCTGGCCGGGACAGGACCGCGAGACGCTTTCGAAAATTCCACCGTCCAGCTCTCGTCGCCGAGTTCTCGGTTGATTGTGAACAGCGGCTCAGCCTGGCCGACGGCCCATGTCGTCGCGAGCGTTTCAGACATGACATAATCCCGGTGCGTTTCAAGTGCACGTTCGACGGCATTCGAGCCCGAGATACCGAGCACAATTCGATCCGAAACTTCGAGCCCTGCCTGTTTGCGGGCGTCTTGCACAGAGCGCACGATCTCACGGGCTACGCCCTCGTCGATTAATTCGTCAGTGAGCGCGATATCGAGCGCCGTAAGGTAGCCCGCATCCTCGGCACAGGCATAACCCTCGGCGGAACTCGTCTCGATGAGCACATCTTCGGCCTCGAGCGATATCGTATTACCTCCTGCCTCAATTTTGAAAGACTCACCGCGAGTTGCAGCACCCGCAATTGCCGCACCATCAGCGGCCTCAAGCGCGGCGCGGATTTCCGGAATCAGCTTGCCGTACTGCTTGCCGATGCGCGGCAGGTTCGGCTTGATACGGTAGGTCACGAGGCCCGCATCGCGAGCTATGAATTCAATCGATTTGACATTGAGTTCCTCCAGGACCTGGTCGCGATGATTTTCAATCGCTTTTGCTGCCCGATCAGTTGGCGCACGAATAAGCAGTCGGGACAGCGGCTGTCGCGTGCGCAACCCGGATTGGCCACGAGCTGCGCGACCAAGCCCGACTACCTTCTGCACCACGCCAATATCGAACAACAATGCATCGTTTTCCCACGATGGATCCGTAATCGGCCATGACGCCATGTGCACGCTTTCGGGCGCACTCGCGTCAATGCCGCGAACAAGATTCTGATACACGTTTTCGGACAGAAACGGCACAAAGGGCGCCATCAGCTTGTGCACCACAGTCAGACACTCGTAGAGTGTCAGGTACGCAATGTGCTTATCCTCGAGGTCGGTTGATTTCCAAAAGCGCCGGCGAGTGCGGCGCACATACCAGTTGCTCAATTGATCTACAAACGATTCGATCGCCTCGCCGGCAGTCTTGGCGTCAAAGTCGTCCAGTGCGTCGGTAACGGTGCCAATAGTCTGGTGCAGCAGCGCCAGTACCCAGCGATCGATCTCGGTCCGTTCTGCTACTGCAACGTAACGCGTCAGATCGACGTCATCAAGCCGTGCGTAGAGAATAAAAAATCCGTAGGTATTCCAGAATGTGTTGATGAATGAACTCGCGACGTCGGCCACGATATCGACCGAGATGCGCTTTGGCACGTCGGGCGACAGGCGTGCGAGAAAATACCAGCGCAGTGCATCAGCGCCGACCGTGTCAAAGACATCGTAAGGATCGACGATGTTGCCCAGTGACTTCGACATTTTCTTGCCGTCCTTGTCGACGATCAGATTCAGGCAGATGCAGTTCCTGTATGCCACGCTGTCGGACACGAGCGTCGCAATCGCATGTAGAGTGTAAAACCAGCCGCGCGTCTGATCGATCGCCTCACAAATGTAGTCAGCCGGAAAATGTTTTAGAAAAGTCTCCTCGTTCTCAAAGG
>JADFKA010000160.1 GCA_022565135.1 Pseudomonadota bacterium | reverse complement strand
GGAAGCGTGTTGCTCAAAGCATAGCGTGTGTAATCGACGGTTACGCCTGGGGTGACAAACCAGCCGGGGCGGGCAATCGGCAGTTCGACTTCCGGTGCGAGGTTAAGCCGCCAGCCTGTAACGCCAACGTTGCGCTCGAAATTAACAAGCTCGCCACTGAATCCGTAACGCATGCCGAGCCATCGATTCGGCCACGTGCCTTGCACGAGCAATTGCGGCAGGCGCCGATAAGGTTCGTCACTCGGGATAATCGCATCATCGATAGTCTGGAAATCCTGTACCTGGCCAAAAAATGACAACGAGTCGGTGTGATAGTCAAAGCTCAAGCTGCGATCGAGGTGCGTAATGCTCGATTGACTCAGACTGCCACCAAGATCCTCGAAGTACTGGCTGTCCGAAACCTCGCGAAAGTCGATGCGATTGCGCCAACCATTGGGGAACAGAAACAGGTGTCTCAGCCTGAGCATATGACGAGAGTTGTTGAGAATGCTGTCACTCGCCAGGTAATCGGCGTCGATGCGACCGCGCATGGCTGCGGTCAGATAACGGAATTGTGTCTGCATCTGCAGACCACGATCCGTCAACAGTCGCGGCGTAATCGTTGCGTCGATATTGGGGGCAATGTTCCAGTAGTAGGGGACACGAATCTCGTTGCCACTGCGACCGGTGCTGCCTATCTCGGGTGTCAGGACGCCCGACTTGCGGGCATCGCCAATCGGAAACGACAGGTAGGGGGCGGACAAGATTGGCACACCCTGAAATCGAAGTTTGATGCCGCGGGCCGTGCCAACACCTTTGCGCGTATCGAGAACGATTTCATCCGCTTGCAACAACCAGTCGTTTGACCCGGGTGGGCAAGTTGAATAGCTGACACCATCGAGTTCAAGTCGGCCTCGCTCGTTAATTTCAAGCGCGTCGGCGGCGCCATGCGCATTGTTGCTGCCGAGCGAAAATTCGGCGCCCTCGAAACGAATGCGACCGAAGTCATAGGAGAATTCCGCAGAGTCGGAGGCGATCTGGGTACGCGAATCCTCATAGCGCACTGCGCCTTCAAGAAACAGGGCCCTTTGATCGGGGTCATAACGCGCACTGTCGGCTCCCGCGACTTTGCTACCCTGTCGGAGTACGACGCCGCCTGTCATTAAAGCCGTCAGATTGCTGCCAAATTGGGCTTCGAGCGCTCCAACTTCGAATTCGATTGCGTCAGGATTTTCGGACGAAAACGCCGATACAGCCGTCTTGTAGGTAAAACGGTCCATCGATGCCGCGCACGCAGTGGGCTCTGCGGCGTGCGCATCGGACAGAACCAGCAGACAACTGATGATGAGATGGGTTCTTAAAAACACGCAGTGACCGGAATGGAGGATTAACGGGAAGTGATGCGACCGGGATTTTACCATTTGCTCTATGGGTTACCTTCGCATAGTTTTGCAGGTGCTTCAATGCGTTACGGAGACCACTGATTAGCCGATCGAGCAATTCGACCGATGTCCGCCTCGCTGCGCTGATTGACTGGTTGCGCGGCATCGATGTGCTTGCTGGAGCCGATCCGCAGCCTGCATCAGATGACGCCAGCTTTCGGCGTTACTTTCGAGTGCAGTCAGGGTCTGAAAGTTTCATTGTCATGGATGCGCCGCCAGAGCAGGAAGACTGCACGCCGTTCATGCGTGTTGCGGGTTACCTCGAAGCTATGAATCTCAATGCACCGCGCATAATCGAGGCGAATATCGAGCAAGGGTTTCTGCTGCTCACCGACCTTGGCGAAATGCGTTATCTCGACAGGCTGAATCAAGAGCCGGGTGCAGCCCCGTCATTGTATGGTGACGCGCTGCAGGCGCTGAGTCTGATGCAGGACCGCGGCGCGGCGTACCAGTCGTTATTACCGGCCTATAATGAAAAGTTGCTGCGCTTCGAATTATCGCTGTTTCACGATTGGTTATGTCAGACGCACCTCGGCCTGGAATTTTCTGACAATGATGAAGCGCGCTGGCAATGTCTCTGCGATTTGCTGGTAGCGAATGCTCTTGATCAACCACCGGTCTTCGTGCATCGAGATTATCACTCGCGCAACCTGATGCTGACCGACGCGAACAATCCGGGAATTCTGGACTTTCAGGACGCGGTCGAAGGTCCGTTGACCTATGACCTCGTGTCGCTGCTCAAAGATTGCTATGTGCGCTGGGAACCGCTACAGGTGCGTCAATGGGCCCTTGGGTATTTCCAGGATCTCGATGTGTCGCTGCACCGACAGCTGGACAAGGATCTGTTCATGCGCTATTTCGATCTTATGGGTGTGCAACGTCACCTCAAGGCAAGTGGGATTTTTGCGCGCCTCAAGCATCGCGACGATAAAGCGGCTTATATGACGGATGTACCGAGGACATTGCGCTACATCGTCGAGCTTGGTCCGCAATATGAGGAACTCGGCTTTCTCGTCGAGTGGCTTAAAACACGTTGCCTGCCGGTACTTGGGGATGCGTCTTGATCGCAATGATTCTTGCGGCAGGGCGCGGCGAACGACTGCGACCCGTGACCGATACCATGCCGAAAGCGCTGGTCGACGTCCGCGGCGAAAATCTGCTCGAAAGGCATCTCGGCCACATCAAGTCGGCAGGAGTAAATACGGTTGTCATCAATCTAGGCTGGCTTGGCGAAAAAATTGTCGAACAGGTTGGATCGGGATCAAGATACGGGATCAATGTGGTTTACAGTCCTGAAGCAGACAACGTCCTGGATACCGGAGGCGGTATTCATCGGGCACTGCCCTTGCTAGGCGATGCACCGTTTCTGGTTGTCAACGCCGACATCTATACCGACATGCCGATGCCGATGCCGAACCTCAGTGAGGACATAGTGGGCCACCTGGTGTTGGTGCCTACGCCCGAGCACAGGAGCGCGGGTGATTTCGATCTTGTCAACGGCCTTGTTCGCAATGGTCAAAATCCTGAGCTGACGTTCAGCGGCGTCGCAATCTATCGTCCTGAGTTCTTTGCACAATGTTCAGCGGGTCGATTCCCACTCGCACCGATGCTCCGGGCTGCGGCCGATGCTGGCAAGCTCGCCGGTTCCAGGTATTCGGGACTATGGGAGGATGTCGGCACCCCGGCGCGGCTTGCAGAACTCAATCGTCGCTGAGACCCAGGTTGCGCAACAGGTGTGGCAACAGTCGATCGCGGACAGAAGCCGGATCACGCTCGGCCCCTAACCTGCCTAAATCTGTCACCTCGAGGTTGGGCAGGCCGCAGGGATTGATTCGTGAGAACGGCTCCAGGTCTACATCAACATTGAGAGCCATGCCGTGAAAACTGGCGTTGCGCCGAATGCGCAGGCCCACACTTGCGAGTTTTGCACCGGCTACGTATACGCCGGGAGCGTCACGACGGCTGGTTGCCTCGATGCCGTACTCGGCGGCCAGATCGATGACACTCTGTTCCAGTCCCGTCACCAGGTCACGCACGCCGAGCCCGGCACGGCGGATGTCGATCAAGGGATAAATCATGAGTTGGCCCGGCCCGTGATACGTTACCTGGCCACCGCGGTCGATCTGGACAACCGGGATATCGCCCGGCTCAAGCAGGTGTTTGCGCGAGGCATTGATTCCAAGCGTGAATACCGGTTGGTGTTCCGTAAACCAGATCTCGTCCGCCGTTGTCGAGTTGCGCGTATCGGTAAAACGCTGCATGTCACGCCAGATTGGCTCGTACTCCTGCAAACCCAGATCGCGGATCGTGACACGACTGAATAATTGCGCAGCCTGGTTCATAGCGCCATTAGAACGTCATCGTGTGCGCAGACATCTCGATATATATCGTCGAGCTGCTGCTGACTTTGTGCAATGACCGTAACCGTTATCGACACATAGCGACCGTTTTTGCTCAAGGTGCTGCGAATGGCATCATCACTTAGCGGCCCTGTGTGTTTCTCGACGAGCGACCGCGTTGCGCTGCGGAACCCGGGTGTGTCGCGTCCCATCATCTTGATGGGAAAACTGCAAGGAAATTCAAAGAGTGATTCGTCGTTCATCGGACCATGCGTGCTATTCGAACAAAAGACTCACGCCATCGCGCGTCCGCTGCCAAAATGTCCCATCGGGATTGTCATCAAGAGCGCGCAGCGGCGCAACGACCAGATCGTCGCCGTTGAGGCTGACCTTGAGTTCGGCAAGCGGCTGACCCTGAGCGACGGGAGCGACTATTACCGCCGGGATGTTCAGGACAGATTCCAGCGCATCGTATGTGCCGCGTGGCACAGTGATATACAGGTCTTCGAGGACGCCGAGCGATGTGTACTCGTTGGCGGACTTCCAGATGCGTGTTGTGGTGATTTTCTCACCGGCTCTGTACAGGAGGTGGGTCTCGAAGAAACGAAAACCATAATCAAGAAGGGCCTGACTGCCGTCAATCCTGGCCCTGGAGCTCGCAGTGCCCAGCACGACCGAGATGATGCGCATGCCGTCACGTTCAGCAGAGGCAACGAGACAATAACCGGCCGCGTCAGTGTGCCCTGTTTTCATTCCATCGACGGAGGCGTCACGCCACAAGAGGTTGTTTCGATTGGGTTGCTTGATATTGTTGAATGTGAATTCCTTGACCGAGTACCAGCGGTAATAGTCAGGAAATTCTTCGATTATCGCCCGCGCCAGTATCGAGAGATCACGAGCTGTCGAGTAATGTTCGTCGTCCGTCAGTCCGGTCGCATTGACGAAATGACTGGAGTGTAAGCCCAACGTCTGTGCGTACTGATTCATAATGTCAGCGAAGGCCGATTCGGTGCCGGCCACATACTCCGCGAGTGCGACACTGGCATCATTGCCGGATTGAATAATCATGCCGAGCAACAGATTTTGCACCGATACGTGTTTGCCCACTTCGATGAACATCCTTGAACCCGGTGTCCGCCAGGCCTTTTCACTGATCGTTACCTCATCTTCGAGCCGAATCTGTCGTGCCTGGAGGG
>JADFKA010000159.1 GCA_022565135.1 Pseudomonadota bacterium | reverse complement strand
GAGCACAGCTGTGCCGTTCTGCAAAATAGCAACTGGAATCGCGTCACTCGTTGCAACTGAAGTTAGTGGGTTCTGATTGTGGTGGTACCAGGCCAATAGCGTTAGCGATCGAATGAAGAAATTCATTTCGGCCTCAGTTTCCGGATTCATAGACTGCATCAGTATTCCGTCGCGGCCATCGACTCCTTCAAATTCCGCTATCGCTGCAGTCAACAACGTCTGTTGCGATGGCGTCATGCGCGGGTTATCCAGGTACTCCTCGATCAGCGCCTCATCGGCACCCGTGGCAACCAATCTCGAGTAATTGAGATCACGCAGCTCATAAGGGTCTTTACTCCAAACAGCTTCGTTCACGTCGCTGATGATATCTGCGCCTGGAATCTTAGGTACACCCGCAAAGCCCATACCAAACTTGCCGAGGCGCTCTGCCCAGGCGAATTCCTTAATCGCCGCCTGCAGTACTTCGTTACTCGAATAAGGATCCGTGCCAAGCTTTCGAGACCAGTTGCGCTGCGCCTTGTCAACGCCGAGATAGCTCTCGGTCAGGTCGACTGCCACGTTCGAATCGTCGGCATCTTCGCCATCTTCCTCGCTGTTTTCGTCGCCGGCCTCCGCATCATCTCCCGCAACGAACTCTTTCGTCGCATCGACGGCCTCGCCCGCCTGACGTGTGAAGCGCTTGAACATGCGCCCGACACCACTGGGGATACCCTTGACTGTCTCGACTGGATGGGTCGCGAATTGCTGCAAGGATTTCAGTTGCTTGACGCCGGCATCCGCCGCAGCCTTAACGAATACCTCTGTCTTGGATAGCTCGTCGAGCTCGGCGAGCGCGTTGATCTCACCGATGCGTACCTTGAGCATGGCCGTGCTAGTTACATCAAACTCGCCGTAATCAGACTGGATCGTGTAGTAATTCAGGTAGCCGTCATTCCTGACACGACCGGCGACGATGTGATGCTCGCCTTTAAAAATCTCAGCGGGCAGGATACTGGCCGCATCGAGATCTGCGGCTTCTTCATAGGCGAGCGGTTCGGCCAGCGCACCCTGAATAAGCAGTAAAGCGACGAAAGATAATGCAATTAAATGGCGTGCTGGCATGTTCATTCTCCTCGGCGGTTGTTATTCTTTAGCCATCGGCAGATACCCGTATCTTTACCGATCCGGGCGTACACTTCAAAACAATTCGAGCCTGTTCCGTATTTGCCAATTAGTGGAGCCAACATGTTTCTTGAATACGTTGCGTTAATTCTCTTGATATTCGTCGGTCTGGTATTTTTCTACGGAATTATCGCGATTCACGACATTCCCTACGAAATTGCCGTCAAACGCAATCATCCGCACCAGGACGTGCTGCACGTTGCTGGCTGGGTGAGTCTGTTCACTTTGCACGCCATCTGGCCGTTCCTGTGGATCTGGGCAATGATGTATCGTGAAGACCGCGGCTGGGGAATGGAAACCTCAGGCGGCGGTGGAGGCTCCGGCGACGGTGAGGGGCTCGGCGCGCGGCTCGAGGCAATCGAGGCACGTTTGGCTGAGCTTGAAACAGGCAAGGGAGAGTAATCATGGATTTATTAATCATGATGACGTACGCAGCACTGTGCATTGCGATCTTCAAGATATTCAATATTCCACTCACCAAGTGGACCGTTCCGACGGCGATACTTGGTGGCTTCATCATTATCGGCGCACTCATCCTAGTGATGAACTACAACCACCCCTACTCCAACATGGCGCGCGAGTATTTCGTCACCACGCCTATTGTACCTGGCGTCGGCGGCATTGTTACGAGCGTAGAGATCGAAGCGAACGAGATGGTCGAGAAAGGTACGGTGTTGTTTCGCATCGACCCAAAACCTTACGAGTCAATCGTGCGGCAGAAACAGGCGCTTCTGGCTGGTACACAGGAAGGCGTACGCGAACTTGAGCAATCCGTCGCTGCCGCACGCGCGAGCGTTGTCGAAGAAACCGCGAACCGAGATCGCAGCCAGGGCGTGTTTGAGCGTTACGAAGCTATTTTCGAGCGCGGAGCAATCAGCGAAAATGAGCTGGAAACCCAGCGTCAGTCGTATCTTGGCGACGAGGCAGCGCTCGAACGAGCCGAAGCAGAGATGGAACGGGCCCAGATCGCATTCGAGGCTGGCATTGACGGCGAGAATCCGGACGTTGCGCGTCTGCAAGCTGAGCTTGAGAAAGCTCGCTACGACCTCGAGCGAACTGTCGTTCGCGCACCGACTAGCGGCTACGTATCACAATTATTTCTGCGGCCAGGCATGATGGCGGCCAGCCTGCCATTGCGGCCCGTGATGGTGTTCGTCCATGACGAAAAGCCACCGATGGTCGCGGCCTTTCGGCAGAATTCCGCATTGCGGCTAAAAGCGGGCTATGAAGCCGAAATTGTCTACCCGAGCATTCCAGGACGCGTATTCAAGGGCAAAGTCGTCGGTGTCATTCCCAATATGGCTGAGGGCCAGCTGCAAAACAGCGGCAACCTTGTTGGCACCGAGAGTTTTCAGCGCATCGGTCGCGTTCTCGTGCACATTGAAGTTCTCGACGATATGTCCGAGTACAACCTGGCCACGGGGTCGCGTGCGCAGGTCGCCGTTTACTCTGACCATTTTTCTCATGTTGCGATCATGCGCAAGATCTTGCTGCGTATGTCGAGTTGGCAGAACTACCTGTACCTGGATCACTGAGGATCGGCAGCAGATTCCATTTCGTCTGACGCATGTCGCCCATACCAGTTGCTGAGCGGTGTAGCGCTGATGCCGTGCGCGTAGACGCTGATCATAACCGTCAACACGATCACCGACATCACCTGCTCAAAGCCTTCCATCCCGATTGCCGCCACCGCCATTAATAAATACAGCACCGACGCGATACCACGTGGGCCGAACCAGCCGATAAAAGCAATGGTCTGCCAGTCAAGCTTAGCGCCGATCAATGAAATCGCGACTGGCAACATGCGCAAAATGGTGAGACTGGCGAGGGCATAGATCACTTCACGCACACCCCAATACGGCGCCATGATAGGCACCATTACCAGACCAAAAATCAGGAAGACGACCAAGATCAGCTGCACGCCTTCAGTCTCGCCGAATTCCTGTACCTGGTGCCTGACATGCTGAGATGTGATGCCGGCCGTGAACCCAAGGCCGGCGACGAAAGCGGCGATGAAGCCGTTGCCCTCGACGCTTTCAGCAAACGCAAACGCCAGTATCGCTATTGGCAACGCGGATAGCCTCTGGAATGTCTCTTCGGTCCAGCCTTTATCCGCCATGATTTGCATTAGCTTGCCGCCGATAAAGCCGACTGCAAGACCAACAACAGGACCGAGAGTGACCTGTTTGATGACGAACCCGAGCCACGCACCTTCGTGGTCGCCCGCTTCGGCCCCAAGCAACGCCATAACGATTAAGAGTGGCGGCAACGCGATTCCGTCGTTGAGGCCGCTCTCAACGCTGATGGTCTGTCGTACGTGGACCGGTACGCCCTCGCTCTTCACAACCGCCTGACCCAGTGCAGCATCGGTGGGCGACAGGATCAGCGCCATCAGGACGATTGCCCAGATGCTGACGTCGTCGAATATCCACACGCCGAGGAGTGTGCCGAAGATCATGGTTAACGGCAGACCAATCAGCAATAGACGGATCGGAATTTTTCGTGACGATCCGGAAAACACGCCTCGATCGATCATCGTCGCATCGATGAAGAGCACGAGGATCAGTGCGAGTTCCGCAACGAGTTTGACCGGACCCATGTCGGGCGTCGCGTGCATAAATCCGAGTGCGAGCGAGCTACCAAGGATCCCTACCGTCATGAAGACCATCGGTCCTGTCACCGAATTGCGTTCCGCAATTCGCGAGACAAGGCCGAACGCGAAAATTAGTAGCGCGAACAGAATAAGCAGCTGGTGATCGTGCATGGTTGGACCCCTGAAGCCTGATTTTTGTTATCGTTGTCTACCCTAAATCCTACCACTTCCGGTACAGGCGAGGCACGGCGTGGAAAGAACCAATTTTTTCTATTTATTGACGGCACTGCTTTTTTTGCTCATCACCATCCCCTTGGCCCATGATTTGAATCTGGTCAGTGCACCGCTCGTCAAAGGACTGGTGTTTTCCGGTCTTCTGGTAATTGGTGTGTGGAGTCTTAAAGGCGGCGGTCGCTTCTTTACCGTGGGCATGGCATTCGTAATCGTCGGCCTCATATTGAACGTACTTGCATTCAAGACGCACTCGCCGTTCTTCCAGTATGCCTCGATACTCTCGTTAATCGGATTCATGTTCGTGGCTATCACGTTCACGATGAAACAAGTCGCGGTCGGCACTAATATCACTACCAATCGGCTCGTTGGAGCGATTTGCGTCTATATTTTGTTGGGTGTCATCTGGGCCATGTTCTATTCGTTGGTGAATACCATTTCGCCAGGTTCATTTACCGGTTTCTCAGCGACGGAGGGCCTCGGGTGGGACAGTGAGTGGTTGTATTTCAGTTTCGTTACGATGACGACGCTGGGTTACGGTGACATCCTGCCCGTATCTGCCACAGCACGCGGGCTTGCCTACATGCAAGCTGTGGTGGGCCAGTTCTATATTGCAGTGCTCGTCGCCGGTCTCGTAAGCGCCTATGTAGCGAAGAGGAATGAGCAGTGAATACGTTCGGCCGGCAGTGATCTTGACACGACCCCGACCGCATTCATCATTTCTAAATCAGATTGTGGAACAGTCGAGGCTCATTAGTAAGCTGCTGAGAATATCGGCGCTGTTCGCGTGGCTGGCACTACCTGGCGTGTCTGTCGCCCAGGACGTGGAGCCGCGTCGCTGGACCCACCTGCCCGTCGGCCTAAACGTCGTCGGGGCCGCGTACGTCTACACCGTCGGTGACCTTTTCTTTGACCCGGTCTTGCTCGTCGATGACGGAGAGATCGAGCAGCACACTGCGGTGATTAGCTACACCCGCACCTTCGGCCT
>JADFKA010000158.1 GCA_022565135.1 Pseudomonadota bacterium | reverse complement strand
CCGGCGCATTCTCGACCCACATCCGTTTCACGTGGTGGGAGAGAAATATCTCCAGGCCTTGATAGATGGCGCGGATGCGCTGCCTGTGATTATTCCGGCACTTGCTGATCATCTTGAGGCTGATGAGATACTCAAGGGCGTCGATGGCGTTCTGCTGACGGGCAGTCCGTCCAACGTCGAGCCACATCACTATGCAGGTGAGCCAAGCGAACCTGGCACCTTGCATGATTCACATCGGGATGCGGTGACGCTGCCGCTTGCGCGCCGGGCACTGGATACCGGTGTACCGTTACTCGCGGTGTGTCGCGGGTTCCAGGAACTCAACGTCGTGTTAGGAGGAACTCTGCACCAGAAAGTCCACGAGGTGCCGGGCTACCACAGTCACAGGGAAAATCCCGATGACCCGCTTGATGTGCAATACGGGCCATCGCACGACGTAAATCTCGTCGAGGGCGGCCTGCTGCATGGTCTTGCGGGCGCATCGCGTGTCAGTGTCAACTCATTGCATTCTCAGGGTGTGGCGAAATTGGCCGATGGTGTATCGATTGAGGCCGTGGCCGACGATGGGCTTATCGAAGCGTTCAACGTCGATACTGCGCGAGGTTTTGCGCTGGCCATTCAATGGCACCCGGAATGGAAAATGGGGCAAGATGATTTTTCGACTGCTATCTTCAGAACGTTTGGTAATGCGTGCAGGGAGTACGCAGACACGCGGCAGGTGTAACGTGAGTACGGATGAAGTTTTTCAATCCTGGCTGAAAGAAAGAAAAATTGAGGACGTTGAGGCGTTCGTGCCGGATATGGCCGGATCTGCGCGAGGAAAAGTTGTGTCTGCCGACAAATTCGGCGCCGGGCCGTTAAAAATGCCCGAAGCAATTTTTGCTCAGACGATTACGGGCGACTACGTTCACAATGCGCTAAACGTCGAAGACCGCGACATGCAACTGATTCCGGATGCGAACACATTGCGGCTTGTGCCGTGGGCAACAGATCCGGCTGCTTCGGTGTTTCTCGATTGTTATAAGAGTGATGGATCGCCCGTCGATACGTCGCCACGAGGCTTGTTGCAGAGCGTCCTCAAGAAATTTGAAGACAGGGGATGGAACCCTGTCGTGGCCCCCGAAGTTGAGTTTTACTTGCTGAGCGCACACTCGGATCCGAATACCGAGGCAGTGCCGCCGCAAGGCCGGTTGGGCCGGACCGAAGGCGCACGCCAACCTTACGGCATCGATACGATGAATGATTTCGATGCATACATTAACGACCTCTATGCCTATTGCGAGGTGCAAGGCATTCGTATCGACACACTGTCACAGGAAATGGGGCCGGCACAATTCGAAATAAATTTCCTGCACGGAAACGCCATCGATCTTGCCGACCAGGTGTTCTTATTCAAACGAACTGTTCGGGAAGTTTCGATCAAGCACGAAATACATGCAACATTTCTTGCCAAGCCGATGGCCGCCGACGCCGGCAGCGCGCTGCATATTCACCAAAGCATTCTCGACAAAAATGGCGATAACATTTTTTCAACAAAGGCAGGTGAGGCGAGCGAGCTTTTCTATGGATTCCTCGGTGGTTTGCAGACGTACATGCCCGACGTGTTGTTGATGTTCGCGCCCTATGTAAATTCGTACCGGCGCTTCCTGAGCCCGTGGTCATCGCCCGTCAATCTATCCTGGGCGATCGACAATCGTACGGT
Source organism: Pseudomonadota bacterium (assembly GCA_022565135.1). Taxonomy (GTDB): domain Bacteria; phylum Pseudomonadota; class Gammaproteobacteria; order Steroidobacterales; family Woeseiaceae; genus UBA1847. The sequence goes on along the minus strand of JADFKA010000158.1, from coordinate 3,292 downwards.
CGGTTTACGCGTGCCGGACTCGGACCCGGAAAACCGGCGCATCGAAAATCGCCTGGCCGGTTCGGATGTCAACCCCTATCTGGCAATTGCGGCATCCCTGGCTTGCGGCTATCTTGGCATGATTGAAAACCTGAAGCCGACGGACCCGATCGAGGGCAGCGCCTACAGCTCGGAGTTTGGATTGCACCGGCACATCTTTATGGCCATAGAGGCGCTGCAGAGCTCCACGGCAATGCGTAACATGTTGGGGGATAATTTCATAAACCTGTACTGCGCCCTCAAAGATGCGGAGTACCGGGAATTCCAGGGGATCATCACGCCCTGGGAGCGTGAGATACTGATGTTTAACGTTTGATCGCCGACGAGAGGTAAATGATGGCAGCAATAGAGAAACGCTCCGGTGCGGACTGGCAGAAACTGGACAAAGACCACCACCTGCATCCGTTTACTGACCACAAGGAATTGCATCAGAAGAAATCACGCATCATCACGCGCGGCGAAGGTGTGTACATCTATGACGCCGACGGCAATAAGATACTGGACGGTATGTCCGGCCTGTGGTGCGTTAATATTGGCTACGGTCGCGATGAACTGGTCGACGCGGCAGCGGCGCAGATGCGTGTACTGCCCTACTACAACAGTTTCTTTCAATGTGCGAATCCGCCGTCGATCGAACTGGCAAGGATGCTGCAAGAGGTCAGTCAGCCGCAGCTGAATCGCGTGTTTTTCGCCGGGTCCGGTTCTGAGTCGAACGACACGATCGTGCGCATGGTGCGCCGCTACTGGGACCTGATGGACCAGCCCGAGCGCCACACGATCATCAGCCGCAAGAATGCCTACCACGGCTCTACGGTTGCAGCTGCCAGCCTTTCCGGCATGAAGGCAATGCACCGGCAAAGTGGTCTGCCGATACCGGGTATCGTGCATGTTGATCAGCCGTACTGGTTCGGCAGCGATCGCAGCTTGTCTCCGGACGAATTCGGCATCGTTGCGGCAGGCTCGATCGAGGACAAAATCAATGAGCTCGGCGTTAACAAAATCGCTGCGTTTATTGGCGAACCGGTACAGGGTGCGGGCGGCGTCATCATGCCGCCGGACAGCTACTGGCCCGAAGTGCAGCGCATTTGCGACGAATACGGAATTTTGTTGATATCCGATGAAGTTATCACCGGGTTTGGCCGGCTTGGTACATGGTCTGGCGCCGACTACTACGATATCAGTCCAGATTTCACGCCCTTCGCAAAAGGCGTGACGTCCGGCTACCTGCCACTCGGGGGCGTGATGATCAGCGATCGCGTTGCCGATGTATTGATTGACAAGGGGGGTGAGTTTTTTCATGGCTATACGTACTCAGGCCATCCCGCCGCCTGCGCCGTCGCTATCGCCAACCTGAAGATCTTGCAGGATGAACAGCTTGTTGAGCGCGTCAAGGATGACATCGGCCCATACCTGCAGGCGGGCTGGAAGAAACTCGCCGAGCATCCAATCGTTGGGGAGACCCGCATGATTGGTCTGATGGGTGCGATCGAGATCGTCAAGAATAAGAAATCGCTGCAGCGCTATGAGGAAAAACAGGGAGTAGGCACGATTTGTCGCGATCACCTGATCAATAACGGACTCGTCCTGCGCACAGTGGGTGACACGATTGTTGCAGCGCCGCCGTTTAACCTGTCGCACGACGAGGCGGACGAGATGCTTGAGAAGATTTGGAGGTGCCTGGACCTGACGCAGGCAACGATATCAGCCTGAAAGTTAAGGAACCGAAAACCTTGGATACGAATGGATAAGCACCACGACGACAAGGTGGTCACGCGCAAGCAAGGCGGCGATAACGCGATTACGCGCGACAACCTTTACGGTACCAGGCCGGAGCCGACCTACGCCGGCGTTACGTCCTTCATGCGGCGCAAATACACGCAAGACCTCGATGGCGTCGATGTCGTCGTAACCGGCGTACCGTTAGACACAGCGACGACCAATCGGCCAGGCGCGCGTTTCGGACCGCGGGCGATTCGCGCGGCTTCAACGATCATGGCATGGGAGAAGCCCTATGGCATGGAGTTTGATCCTTTCGACAAACTTGCAGTCATCGACTACGGCGACTGCTATTTCGACTTTGGCCGTCCACAGACCGTGCCTGACGCAATCGAAAAGCACGCTTATGCAATCATCAACCAGGGCCCGGGCCTGCTAGCGCTCGGCGGTGACCACTTCATAGCCTACCCATTGCTCAAGGCGCATGTGCGAAAACACGGCGGGCCGCTTTCCTTACTGCATTTTGATGCACACAGCGACACCTGGGCCGACGAGGAGGGCAGGATCGATCATGGAACGATGTTTCACTTTGCGGCTAAAGACGGCCTCGTCGATCCAGCGTCGTCGGTGCAGATTGGCCTGCGAACGACGAACCCGGACACGATGGGATTCAATGTGCTCGATGCCCCCTGGGTGCACGAAAACGGCATTGCGGCTACGATTCTCGAGGCACGCAAGGCAGTAGGTGACAATCCTGTTTACCTCACCTTTGATATTGACTGCCTGGATCCGAGTTATGCGCCGGGAACGGGTACGCCGGTTTGCGGCGGCTTGACTACGCACCAGGCGATCGAAATCATGCGCGGCCTTGCCGGTATCAATATCGTCGGCATGGACATTGTCGAAGTCGCCCCGGCTTACGACGTCGGTGAAATTACCGCGTTAGCCGCTGCGCATCTGGCGATGGAGATGCTCTACCTGTACGCTACTCGGCCGACTCAGTAAGCGAACGGAATGTAGTCATGCATGATACGCGCGAACATGCAGCGTCTTATTACGCAGCCACACGCGATATGGACGTATCGTATCCAGGCTTCAGCGGTGAGCTGCGTTGCGACATTGCTGTCGTTGGCGGTGGATTCACGGGCGTATCGGCAGCGCTGTACCTTGCAGAGCGTGGCTATGATGTCGCGCTGGTTGAGGCGAATCGCATCGGCTGGGGCGCGACCGGTCGCAATGGCGGGCAACTAATCGACGGCTTCACTAACGTGGAGAATATTCGCAAACGAATAGGCAGTGCCGAGGCCGATATTGTGCGTGCCATGGGTCTCGAATGTCGTGACATTGTAGTAGATCGGATCAAGCAGTATTCGATTGACTGTGACTTGAAGTTTGGATTTCTTGATGTAGCAGCGCACCCTGCGGAAATGCGCGATCTCGAAGACTACCTCGAGGACAACCAACAACATGATTACCCGCATGAGATGCGCATGGTAGGCCAGGCCGATATGCGCGACTATGTCGAGACCGACCACTA
>JADFKA010000157.1 GCA_022565135.1 Pseudomonadota bacterium | reverse complement strand
AAGCACCTAGATGGCCGTATCCGCATCGACAAATTTTCGACGCACCGCGTCCCGTGCCGCGAGACGCCAACAGCTGATCGATGCCACCATGAAGTGCATCGCACGCAAGGGCATGGGCAGCACGACGCTCGCTGATGTGGCGACCGAGGCCGGCCTGTCGCAAGGCATCGTCAACCTGCATTTCGAATCCAAAGACAATCTGCTGAGCGAAACGCTCAGGTACCTCGCCGAGGACTACAAAGCACAATTCGACAAGTCACTGGCGCGCTCGGGGCCACACCCAGCCGACCAGCTACGCGCCGCGATGGAATTGGACTTCAAACCAGCGATCTGTGATCGACAAAAACTCGCGCTCTGGTTTGCTTTTTGGGGCGAAGTCAAATCGCGACCTGCATATCGAAAGATCTGTGCCGAATCGGATCAGTACTACGAAGATGTTATCGAACAGCTCTGCAGTGCGATAATTGAAGATGGCGGCAACGCCACACTGTCTGCCAGCACGGTCGCCAATGCTCTGAAATCGATGACCGTTGGGCTATGGTTGTTTTGCCTGATCAGCCCGCAATCCTTTGACCGCCACAAAGCACTGGATGCCGTAATGAGTTATCTGCACGGTATTTTTCCCGCGCATTTCAATGAGTGAGAATATTTCGTCGCGGTTCGAGCCGTAACGATTGGCTGTGATCGCGGCTATATGCGCAAAAACGAGGACGTAACGATATATAATTGTCGGCAGGCGCGATTGAGGTTCAAATCGGAGCTGCATGACCACAATAACAACAAGCACTAAATTCGCCGCCCTGCTCGCTGCAGCGTTCGCGCTGGGTGCCTGCGGCGGCCCTGACCAGGATGACGACGACCGAAAATTCGTCAACGTGTACAACTGGGCTGACTACATAGCGCCTGACACTGTCGAAAAATTTGAAGCCGAATACGGCATCAAGGTCAATTACGACGTTTACGACTCCTCCGAGGTTGTCGACGTCAAATTACTCACGGGCAGCAGTGGCTATGACGTCGTAATACACAGCGGACAATTTTCATCTCGACTGGCGCCGATCGGCATCTTCAAAAAACTCGACTACGCGCGCCTTGACAACATTCGCCATCTCGATCCCGATATCATGAAGAAGATCGACGCCTACGAATCAATTCGCGGCTATAAAGTTCCATATCACTGGGGCTCCACCGGCTACGCCTGGAACGCCGAGTTGGTTCGCGAGCGCCTCCCCAACCATGCGATGGACAGCGCTGATATTATTTTTGACCCCGACGTCGTGTCGAAACTGGCCGATTGCGGCGTTACGCTACTCGATGCCCCGACCACTGTGATACCAATGGTGCTAGCCTACCTGGGCCGCGATCCAAGTGCCGTTGACGACGAAAGTCTCGCAGCAGCCGAAGCGCAACTCAAACTCGTTCGGCCGTACATCCGTTATTACAGTAACCAGAAAATGCTTTCCGATCTGCCCAACAGGGAAATCTGTGTCGCAATGAGCTGGTCCGGTGACTACGTAACCGCTGCAACCCGGGCCAAAGAGGCCGACATTGACATCGATCTTCGTTACACGGTGCCCAAAGAAGGTTCAGCATTCTGGGTCGATGGCCTTTTTATTCTCAGCGATGCGCCGCATGTGGACAATGCCTACCTGTTCATTAACTTCATGATGCGCCCCGACATCGCTGCCGATATTTTGACCCAGGTGAATTACGCCAACGCCAACCGGTCATCGTGGCAATTAATCGCACCTGAATTACTGAACGACGCTGCGATCTTCCCGGACGAAGACGTCTGGGACGTTATGTTTCCGCTCAAGTCTGTCGACCCTAAACGCGAGCGACCGCGCACCCGTACTTTCGCTCGTGCAAAAAGCGGACTATGACAGCGAGAACCTATCTATAGTGACCGATAAATCCGAGGCCTTCATTCGAATTCGCGGCATCAGCAAGAAGTTTGGCGACTTCACTGCCGTTGACGACGTCAATCTCGACATTGGTCGTGGCGAGCTGTTTTCCATCTTGGGCGGATCCGGTTGTGGCAAATCGACGTTGCTCAGAGTGATGGCGGGATTCGAAACGCCGACGGCTGGAACGATTGAAATCGATGGCGTCGACATCACCGAACTACCTCCCTATGAGCGGCCCGTCAATATGATGTTCCAGTCCTACGCGATATTTCCGCATATGAATGTGGAGAAAAATATTGCCTACGGACTGCGCAAGGACCACGTGGACAACAAGGAAATTGCGCAGCGTGTCGATGACATGCTCGAGTTGGTACAGCTGGTGGATTTCCGCGAGCGTAAGCCCAATCAGTTGTCCGGGGGGCAGCGACAACGCGTTGCGCTTGCCAGAGCATTGATCAAGCGACCCAAAGTATTACTGCTTGATGAGCCACTGGCCGCGCTCGACAAGAAACTTCGCGAGCAGACGCAGTTTGAGCTCATGAATATTCAGGATGAGCTTGGTATCACGTTTGTCGTTGTGACCCATGATCAGGAAGAAGCCATGACGCTTTCCACTCGCATCGCCGTCATGGAAGAGGGGCGCTTCCTGCAGGTGGGGCCGCCCAAGGAAATTTACGAGTTCCCCGAGACTCGTTTCGTCGCGGATTTTATCGGCACGATCAATATGTTCGAGGGCAAGGTAAATCGTGTCGGCGACGAGACTATATCGGTCGAATCCGCAGAAGCGGGCACCAGTCTTCGTGCACTGGGCAATCACGACGTCGAAGTTGGCCAGTCGGTGTGCATCGCCGTCCGTCCCGAGAAAATCTTCATCACCAAGCACGAACCCGATAACGACGACGATGTGCGTATTCGCGGCGTGGTCGACGATCTAGGATACTTGGGCAATTTGTCTCTCTATCGCATTCGTCTCGAGTCGGGAAAGATGATCCAGGTGAGCAGCCAGAATCGGCGTCGCTCTACAAAACGATTTGTCGAATGGGAAGACAAGATCTGGGTGTCGTGGCGCCCACGTAGCGCAATCGTGCTGACCGACTAGGGTAGTCGTGTGGCACTGAAGAAACGACAAGGCGCACTCTGGCAACGAATCACGATCGCTGTGCCCTATTTGTGGCTATTCGTGTTCTTCCTGTTGCCGTTCGGAATCATATTAAAGATCAGTCTTGCCGATCCGGTGATTGCACAACCACCGTTTACGCCTTTTTTCGACGCGGATGGCGGACTGTCCATCACGATCGACAATTTTTTGTTCCTGCTGACGGACAAGCTTTACGCCGTTACCTACATCAAGTCGATTTTCATGGCAGCTACTGCAATGGTTCTGTGTCTCGCGCTCGGATTTCCGATGGCGTACGGCATCGCCCGCGCTAATCCGACTACTCGCAGCCTGCTGTTGTTACTCATCGTGCTGCCGTTCTGGATTTCATTTTTGCTGCGCGTGTATGCCTGGATGGGCCTTCTAAACAATTATGGCGTCATCAACAACTTTCTAATGTGGGTTGGCTTTATCGACCAACCCATCCAGATGATGTACACGGACTTCGCAATTTTCATCGGCCTTACCTACACCTATCTGCCATTCATGATATTGCCGCTCTATGCGACGCTCGAACGCATGGACCTCGATCTGGTTGACGCTGCTCAGGATCTCGGCGCATCGCGAACAATCGCCTTCTGGGACATCACCTGGCCACTCGCACGACCGGGCGTTATCGCCGGCTGCCTACTGGTGTTTATTCCCGCCATGGGGGAATACGTCATTCCTTATCTGTTGGGTGGACCCGATACGCTGTTGATCGGTCGCGTACTTTTCGACGAATTCTTTGTTAATCGTGACTGGCCGTTAGCGTCCTCTGTCGCGATCATGCTGTTGCTTATACTCGTTGTGCCGATCGTCTTTTTGCAGCGCAGCCAGGCGCGCGATGCCGAGGCAACGTCATGAAGAAACAATCAAGATTCGTGTTTTCCGTCCTCGTCTTTGGCTATGCGTTTCTATACATACCGCTTGCTTCCGTCATCGTCTACTCATTCAATGATTCGAAACTCGCCACCGTTTGGGGCGGATTCTCCACGCGCTGGTACGTAGAGCTATTCAAAAATGAGCAGATTCTTGATGCCGCATTTTTGAGTTTGCGTATTGCCACGACGTCCGCGACCCTGGCCACGATATTCGGCACGATGGCCGGCCTCATTCTTGTACGCTTCGGCCGTTTTCGTGGTCAGACGCTTTTTTCGGGGATGATCACCGCCCCACTTGTAATGCCCGAAGTCATCACCGGGCTATCGTTGCTGCTTTTGTTCGTTAGCCTGCAACAGTTAATCGGCTGGCCCGCACAGCGAGGATTCACGACGATCACGATTGCTCATACAACGTTTTCAATGGCCTATGTCGCCGTAATCGTACGCTCGCGACTTGCCACGATGGACGAGTCGCTCGAGGAAGCCGCCATGGATCTCGGCTGTCGGCCACTGCGCATTGTCTTTGACATTACCTTGCCATTGATCGCGCCGGCTATGATCGCAGGCTGGCTGCTCGCTTTTACCTTGTCACTCGACGACCTCGTTATCGCGAGTTTTGTGTCGGGCCCCGGTAGCAGTACTTTGCCGATGTATATTTTCTCAAAAGTGAAGCTGGGTGTAACACCGGACATCAACGCACTGGCATCGTTGATCATCCTGATCATCAGCATCCTGGTATTTGCGGCATGGTTCACCGCACGGCGTTCGCAGGCCAGCACCTAGTTAGGGACGCGCCAGTTCCTGAAGAAGCCACTCCAAGTAGCATCGCGTAGTATCTTCCATGTTCGACAGCGGGCCCGGTCGATAGAAGCGAGACTGAACGCCTTTCCAGTTATTGGCGATAATGGTTTTGTCAGCTTTGGTTGTTACATCCCATAGCCAGGTCAGTTCGTCGACATCGTAATCCTTGCCTTCTTCCGCATCGTTGCGGACCAGCCAGTAGATGTCACACCGCGACCTGCCAATGTCCACAGGTGTAAACACATAGCAAACAACATGGTCGCTGTAAGCGAGCAAATAAGAAAACCCACCAATAGCAAAATCCGATGCTCCACCATCGTAATTCTTC
>JADFKA010000156.1 GCA_022565135.1 Pseudomonadota bacterium | reverse complement strand
CATCTTCGACGGGCGTAATCTCAATGATGCCGTCGTCCAGTGAAACGGTTTGGTAGTCATCGCTTTTGAGATTGCCGGCCGCGTAGGCGCGGTCGCGAAATGCTTCCACAGCTGCGATGACGTCGGACTGCTGTGCGACGACTGCCTCACCGAGACGCCAGGTCCAGTCGAGGTCGTCGTTCAACAATTCGACGGCTTCGGGATAATTTGTCAGGGCGACGACGGAGTCATCCCAGGATTCGTTGGGTTGCAACGATGAGTCGATGATCAGATCGTCAAGAAATCGACCTGCCTGGGCGACTTGTAATGGGTACGCTGAGGCCGACAACACGATGGCCAGCAAATCATCCGGGTAGAGGGCGATGGGCCCGACGAGTTCTTCGAGTTGTGCGGCGGTCAATAACGGGATGTCTTCAGTGCTGGTCAGGGAGTACCCGGAGCTGCGCTCAACCTCGCCAAGCGGCTCACCGCTGCTGTCCACCGGGACTTGCGCACTGCTCAATGCCGGCCAGCAAAACAGCAGTACTGGCAGCCATCCTAATTTTACATAATCTGGTCGCAATTGAGTGCTCATAGCGCCTCCAGGTCCATTGATCTTCGACGAACTCGTCGATGTTAGGCCAAGAATAGCGCAGGCTAGCTGAACCAGCGCTTAACCTGCACGACATCAACTAATCATCATCGCCCCCATGCCAGGCGATGAATTTCCAGCCATCCTCGGTTCTGACCAAAACGTCCGTAAATCGGCCGTTATCCACCTTGACCTTATTGTCCTTGTCCTGGAACGCACTGGTGTAGAGATAGTGCGCGATCGCAACGTCTCCGTGCACCTTGATGTCCAGTGGATAAAGCTCGTGGGCAATCGTTTTTCCCTGCGCGTCTTTGAACCGGTCCCACATTATTGTGGAAGATTTTGAGCGTGGTGCCGGCGAATTCTTGCCCCAACCGGAAAAATCATCGGTCAGAAGACGATTGGCCCATTTCTTGTCGCCCTTCGCCTCGGCTTCCCATTGTGCTTCGATCGTGGCCCAGACATCGGCCTCGTCATCCGCGTCACTTTGAGCGAACGCCGGACTGACGCCGAGCAGTAGTACGCCAGTGGTTGTGAGTATGAGCTTGCCGATTAATTTCATCGCTCTTGCCTCATTGTAATGGTGCGCAGAATTATCGCAAGTGTAGTCGGATTGCAGCAATGCGACAAACAAGCTGCTGCAGTGTTCAGGCTAGGTCGGTGAGCGCTCTCAACTCTTGTGGCTCCAGCTTCGAATCAGGGTTCAGATCATAGAGTTGATGCAACTCGGACTCGGTCAGATATTCCGGATGATGTGTTTCGATGATGGTCGCGTAATGAACTGATCGTGAGTTTTTCTTGAGAATTAGCCGGTACGCATGCGTGCTAAGAATTGCAGACTCGTGCAGATGCATGAGCGTGGCAATGGCATGTTGCGAGTCCCTGAGAGGCATGCTGCCGACGTGCAGCGTCTCTTTCCTGATTTGCCAGCCGGTGGCCTTGAACGTTGCACCAATCGAGTTGCCAGCGAGAATTTCTTCATGCGCGTCGGCTACTTCACGAGACGCCTGATCAAGAAACTCTACCATTGCGTAAGTGCGGCACACGCGCCGGTCGTTTTCGATACTGTACAAGCTCGAGCGACGTATGCCGGACTCGTTATCGAGTATCTCGATTCCGTAGCTGCCAAAACGCTCACCAATGCGTTCGCTGTTTAATAGCTCGGGTTCGAGCGCGCAGGCGCTGAGTGCCGCGGCAAGCACGACGGGTGATACTGGATCGTTACGCATATTTTTAATTGTTGAGATGGGTTCTGGTTGATGGCACGCGAACCATATACTGTCGGTCTCGAGTCGTAAAGGAGCTATCCCATGCGAGCGATGGTTCTGCGATCAACGGCCCTGCTTGCTGATAACCCCAGACCGCTGTCCCTTGTCGATATGCCGCGGCCGACGCCAGCTGCTGGCGAAATTCTTATCGAAATTTCCACCTGTGGCGTCTGCCATACGGAACTCGACGAGATTGAAGGGCGGGTTCCACCGCCGTCGTTGCCGATAATACCGGGACACGAAGTAGTGGGCTGCGTCGCAGAAAAAGGGCATGGAAGCAGTCGCTTCAAGCTGGGTGATCGAGTTGGCGTTGGTTGGATCCACTCGTCGGACGGCAGCGAAAAAGAAAATCTCAATGCGGATTTTGTCGCGACAGGGCGGGATACAAACGGTGGCTATGCAGAGTACATGACGGTGCCCGAGACATATGCCTACCCAATTCCGGCTGCATTCTCCGATGTCGAAGCGGCCCCGCTGCTTTGCGCCGGCGCTGTGGGCTATCGGGCGCTGCGGCTCACGGGGCTGGAGAATGGCCAGGTTCTGGCATTGACGGGATTCGGTGGTTCCGGACACCTGGTGTTGCAAATGGCCAGGCATCTATTCCCAGGCAGCCCCGTGTACGTCTTTGCGCGCAGTGCGGAAAAACGCGCCTTTGCGCTCGAGTTGGGCGCGGACTGGAGTGGCGATACCGACGACAAGCCACCGTCGGCACCGCATGCAGTGATTGACACCACCCCGGCATGGAAACCTGTGCTCGCCGCCTTGGAGCAGCTGCGGCCGGGGGGTCGTCTCGTCATGAATGTGATTCGAAAAGAACATGCCGATCGGCATCTGCTGGCGGACATCCGCTACGAGGATCATCTGTGGCTGGAGAAGGAAATCAAGACGGTAGCCAATGTCACTCGGCAGGATATCGCCGAATTTCTGCCGCTGGCCGCACATGCGGGACTCAAAATTGCCACTGCGACCTATGCACTGGAGGCGGCCAATGAGGCGCTACTTGATTTGCAATCTGGGCAGGCACGAGGAGCAAATGTATTACTTATAAAACAGATGGATACAAGTATTAATTAAAGTAATTTAGTACTACCCGACATCAGCCCTGAAGCAGTGTTTTTCCAATCCGGATAACGCTCAAATCACGACCTTGTCGTGGCGAAACCTCTGCCGACCCAGGTCAACTTGACTACGGCGATTCGACCCGGTTTGTTGGGCAAACGGCTATACTGCGGACTTCAGCGGGCTAGGCGCGTCGTATGACCCACAACATCTGTTGCTATCGCTGCGGCGCATCGCTTGCGGCGTTGTCGCTGCCATTGTCGAGACAAGATGAATGTCCGCAGTGTGAAAATTATCTGCACGTTTGCAAAATGTGCACGCATTTCGACGCGACCGTACCACGGCAGTGTCGTGAAGATGGCGCTGAAGAGGTCATCGAAAAGGACCGTCTGAATTTTTGCGACTGGTTCGTGCCAAGTGAGTCTGCATTTGACCCGGAGCGAAAAGTCGAGGCAGAGCAGGCGCAAGTAGCGCTTGCTGCGCTCTTCGATGCCACGGCGGACAGCACGGGAGTGCCGGGCGACTCGCAATCTGAGGCCGATAAGCTATTCAAGTGACCGGACCGAGCGCATGAGCATCGATCGCAGGAAGTTTCTGCAATTAACCGGTGCCACCGTCGCGGCATCGCAAGTCGCAGCGTGTGCCGGTATCGAAAAGATACCCACGCAAGGCGTTCCGCGCAGTAATTTTGACGAGGATTCGACGGCCGAAGAAGTCACCGAAGGTGTCGATTTGCAGGGCAAGCTCGCGGTTGTCACCGGCTGCACATCTGGCATCGGTTTCGAGACGATGCGCGTCCTGGCGATGCGCGGCGCATACGTCGTCGGCACCAGTCGCTCGCTCGAGAAGGCAAAGGCTGCATGCAAGAAAGTACGGGGCGTGACGAGCGCGGTGCAACTTGAGCTATCGGACTTCGATTCGGTCGTCGCATGTGCCGATGCCATTCGCTCGATCAATCAGCCGCTGGACATACTTATCTGCAATGCGGGTTACCTCGGTGGCAGCGGTGATCGGAAACTCGTGAACGGCTTCGAGAAGCACTTCGTTATTAATCATCTTGGACATTTTGTCCTCGTGAACCGCCTGCTGGGACGGTTATATATGTCGTGGCAGGGGAGAATCGCCGTAGTCGCGAGCCGCTCCTCCTACACGGATGCGCCTGACGGTGGCATTGAGTTCAGTGATCTCGAAGCCTCGCGCAATTACGCCGACAGGCGTGCCTATGGCCATTCCAAACTCGCCAACGTCTTGTTTGCGCTGCAGCTGGGGAAGTTGCTCATGGGCACCCGCATCACGGTAAATTCATTGCACCCTGGCGTGATCAATACCGAGATCGACCGCAACTTGAATCGCTTCATGCAGGGCGCGTTCGCGGTTGTTACCGCACTCGGCTTCGGCAAAACGATCGAGCAAGGTGCCGCGACCAGTTGTTATGTTGCCACCAGCCCTCTGCTGGGTTCGACGAGTGGCAAGTATTTCGAGGACTGCAACGCGGTCACGGTGGTGAGCGATGGGCATTTGCATGACGAGGCCATGGCGGCCGAATTGTGGCGCGTGTCTGAGGGGCTGACCCGCGATTATCTCGTCTCGCATGATGGTCCCGACTGGAACGATTTCGAGCGAGCCCTGCAAAAACGACGGTCCGGCTAGGCAATGTCTGTAAGTAAAGACAATGCGCTCGTACTTTTATCGGGCGGGCAGGATTCGACAACCTGTCTCTACTGGGCGATCGACCACTTTGATGATCTGGACTTTGATCATTTTTTCTTGCAACCGCTCGATGATGCAGATCTTGAGGCGAATACACGTGCCGCCGTTAATTTCTGCCTGCGTCACCCGCAGTGGCAATTGAGTTTGCAGACACACAAGATTCTTTGCATTGATTAATTTCTAACATGAACCATCAAATCACACGACTGATTTTCGCGTTTGGCATCGGCATTGTCGTCGCTGTCTTCGCTTATCGCTGGATCATTGACCCTGCACCGCGAGCCGAGCGGGTGATGCAGCAGTCTGCCGTAGCGGCCGCGCGAAATTTGCTCGAGCAGACGCTTGAAATCGGCACGCTGGAAGTCGTGGATCCGCTCGAGCCTGATCGAAAAATCGGCAAGACTTACGTGTTTCCCGCTGCACGAGGATGGGAAGTATCCGGATTCTATCGACGCGATGACAATGACC
>JADFKA010000155.1 GCA_022565135.1 Pseudomonadota bacterium | reverse complement strand
CCTGCATGTAGAAAACATCCTGAAACAGGCCAAGTGGAATCTCCACGATGCTGCGATCGATCTCTGCAAGACCGCTGTGGAAAATACCGACTATTGTGACGACCGCTGCAGCGAAGGATCCATCGCGGCCGCTGCCAAGCAAAGTCAACTCGGCACCAAGTTTGACGCGCAAATTACGCGCCAGGCCTGCGCCGATAACGATCTCGGCTGCTGCGTTGTCGCCGAGAAAACGTCCCTCCCCGATTAACCCGGGTATTGTCGATACGTTGATTTCATATTCCGGCTCGACGCCGAAAACCGCAATCCCGTAGCTGCGCTCGTCACTCGACACAAGAGCAAAAGCCGATGCGCGTGCGGCGACATCATCGGAGCCAAGCTCCCTGCGCAGCAAGTCGCTAAGCGGCACGATATCGGCAACGGTTTGACGCATTCTCTGATCGTCTTTGTAACCGGGCGCTTGAATCTGCATGTGCCCGGTAAACGCCTGCAACGAATTATCGATCATCAGCCCATACATACCGAACTGCAGTGAAATCATGAAGACTAGCAGCATATTCGAAAACATCATTGCGCCGATCGTCAGCCAGGTGCGTCGCGGGTGTCGCCACAGATTGCGCCATGCCAGACGAAAAACGAGGTTCACAATAATCAGTCTCGGGGATTTCGCAGGTTGGACAAAGTGAAGAGGCTGTCGTGGAGATCGACCGCATATTCAACCGACAGGAGTTGCAGCTCCGTCCACTCATCGAGGGTCGCAACTTTTCCCATGCGTTGCCTGAGGGCAACCATCCGCCCGCCCATTTCGCCGATCTCCAGTGATTGCAGTTGCTTGATGAGCTCACCGTCCTGATCATAAAAGCTGTGTAGCAGGACGACATGATCCGCACGAATCCGCAGGACCTCCCGACCCCAGACCACGGGGGCATCCTCGTGCGGAATCGATTCGATTTCATAAACAGTGACACCGTCCGATTCATCAACGCTTATTATCGAATGATCGTATGCATCGACGATCTCATCGGCACGCGCCACATCGTTGTTGGAAAAATCCGATCCCATCCAGCTCTGCCCCATCATCGACGACGGCACTTTGATTACCCTGTTTATCTTTGGCGAGAACGACCACATATTGTTGTTATCGGTGAGCATGCGGTTACCGCGATCTTTTTTGGGCTCGATGACGACGAGTAAGGATTTTTCATCGCCCTTGGTCCAGGCACGCATCGTCATCGAACGCTCCCATGCGGGACGATGAATGACCATCGTCATGACGCTGATTGACGAGACGCCACGCCAATGGTTGACGGCGTCACGGACGATCGTTGCCGCGTCGGGTTCCTGCGCGTGCGCGACAGCTGTGGTCACAAGGACCAAGAGAAGGAGTCGTATCATCAGACAGTCGATATAAAACTATTTCCGGTCACGCCCCAGAAAAACTATGCCAAAGATCAAAAACATCGCTCCGATACCAATGAGTGTCCTGTTGCCGTCAAGGAATACAGGAGGGATGATCATCAGCAAGCCCGCAAGTATCCAGAGAACACCAGAGGCCTTTTTTGATTGCAGAACGCTACCGGACTTTATAATCATAATTATCTCGTATTTGATTGCGGCGGAATATTCTATAGTGTTTCTCGCCTTCTTTGTCCCGTAACTCGCATGTATTCTCAAAGGCTAAGATAGAAGGAGACTCGATGATTAACGGTTTGACTGACCCGCAACTGGCACTTCAGGCCGCCGCGCGTGAACTGGCGGAGGCGGAGTTTCGTCCTCGTGCCGCCGAGGTCGATGCAACTGAAGAATATCCATGGGACAACGTCAAGCTTCTCGCAGATGCTGGTCTGATGGGCATGACGATACCGAAAAAGTACGGTGGCCGTAGTCTTACCTGCTTCGACACTGTTCTTGTTGTAGAGCAAATCGCGAGGTGCTGCGCAACGATGGGCCGCATCACCGTCGAAGCCAACATGGGTGCAATCGGTGCGATCATGGCCTACGGCTCTGAGAAACAGAAGCAGCGAGTGGCACCCTATGTCCTGGCTGGCGACAAACCGGCAATCTGCATAACCGAACCCGGCGCCGGCAGTGCTGCAACCGAGATGACGACAACGGCGCAGAAACACGGTGACCATTACGTACTCAATGGCACCAAGTACTGGATAACGGGAGGAGGAGTTTCCAAGGTCCATCTGGTTTTCGCCCGTGTGATCGAAAACGATGAATACAAAGGCATCGGTGGATTCATCGTGGTGAGAGGCGATAATGATAGTGGACTGAGGATCGGCGAACGCGAGCCCGCAATGGGTGTGCGCGGCATTCCCGAAACGTACGTGCATTTCGACGGCCTCGAAGTCGGCGGTGATATGTTGGTCGTGCCGCCGCAGGGCCTGCATCGCAGTTTCGCTGGCCTGATGAATGCGTACAACGCCCAAAGAGTAGGAGCGGGAACTGTCGCGTTGGGAATTGCGACAGGAGCGTTTGAGCTCGCGGTCGAGTACGTCAAGAACCGCAAGCAATTCGGGCGACCGATCGCAGAGTTCCAGGGTCTGCAGTGGATGATTGCCGATATGGCAACGAATTTATCAGCTGCACAAGCGCTGCTGTACAATGCCGCCGCCAATGGCGGAAAAGGCTTTCCATCAATGTTGGATGCTGCACAAGCAAAGGTTTTCGCCGCCGAAATGGCCAATAAAGTGACCAACGACGCGCTGCAGTTGCACGGTTCAATGGGTTATTCGAGACGCCTGCCCCTCGAGCGAGCCGTTAGAGACGCAAGGATGTTTACGATCGCCGGCGGGACAGCCCAGATACTGCGGACTCAGATTGCCAGCAGTATTTTGGACATGAAATTGCCGCAAACCCGCGATGGGCACAGCATCCTGTCCGCGCGAAACCGCGATACTGAGCAGTGATCTCAAAGTTCCTACGTAAACTTATCCGCTGAATGGCCGCTTTCATCAATAGCGGTCATTCAGATCACTTGGAAAGTTCGAATATGGCAGACTGCTTTCGGCCAATGGCGGACACACTATTCAATTCACATTGCTCGGGCGGCAGCAATTCCTTTCTTTTTTTCGATTCAGCCAGCAAGATTACAGCATGGCTTTCAAATCGGTATTGCTAGCGACAATCTCCATTACCGCGCTGCTTGGCACCGCCGACGCCCGTGCACAAGAAGATGAGCGATATGACACTCGAGACTGGGCAGGTATGCGACGTGATCTTTACTGCCTGATTGGCTGGCAGGTCATTGCAACCGGAATCATCTATCAAGCGCCATTTGAAATTTCCAACTGGAGCCAAGACGAAAAGGACAATCTGGGCTTCGCGCAATGGCGTGAAAATGTGACTGATCCCGTATGGGATGAAGATCATTGGGCCATCAATTACGTGGCGCATCCTTATTGGGGCGCCGGTTACTACATGCGAGGACGGGAGCGTGGATTTAGCCGCAAGGAATCTTTTTGGATAGCCGTTCTATATTCGACGGTCTACGAAGTCGGCATCGAGTCGTTTCTCGAGCAGCCGTCGATCCAGGACCTTTTTGTGACGCCGATTGCAGGTACGGCCGTTGGTCTTTATTTCGAAAGGGTTAGAGATCGTATTCGCAATCAGCTCGAGCCTATGTCGTTTTTTGACAAGATGAAACTGGGGCTTACCGATCCGCTGGGGGCACTGAACCGGGGCGTCAACAGGTTGTTCCGAATCGATGCAACGAAGAATTCGCAGTTGATGATCGGTTTTCGGCCAATACGTTCTGTGCCACGGCGTGGTGGGTTGCGTCAGGGGCGACAAGTCAATCTTAGGGGTAACGACAGTGATGGTTTCCAGCTGATCTTTAGCTATCAGTGGTGACCCGGCCTGCCCCAATTTCTCGTACGTGCTTAAGTTCGATGTCAGATCGTATGAACATCGAGCGAACCATCCAACACCGTTGATGGAAAAAATTGGACACGGTTGAATAAACCGCACCGTAGATTTGAGAATATCCGCCTGCGGGGCTGGGCCTTGGAGCGGACATAGAAAAACCCCGCCGAAGCGGGGTCTCAAGCAAATCCAAAATGACTATCCGTCAGCGACTCAGGATGCGCAGTTCGACGCGACGATTGCGGGCTCTGCCGTCTGCCGTAGCATTGTCCGCGATCGGCTGTGCCTCACCATACCCTCTTGATGTGAGGTTTTTGACTCTCGCACCATTCCTGATCAGATAGTCGCGGACTGTGTTGGCGCGACGTTCCGACAGTCCCTCGTTATGTACAGCACTGCCAGCGCTGTCTGTGTGCCCTGCGACCTCAATAATGAGGTCCGGATGCATGCGCAGTGTTGCGGCTGCATCGTTGAGCACTGGTAGCGAGCCTGGCAAAAGCCGGTCTGAATTGGTCTCGAAATTTACACCGGGCAGGCGGATAACCTCCCGAATCTCGCACCCTTTTACGTCAACTCGTACGCCGCCTCGGCTATTCGGACAGTCATCAAGACGGTCGACGACGCGATCATTATCACTGTCAAGTTCGCAACCCTTCGCATCCACGGTCGCTCCCCTGACGGTATTCGGGCACTGGTCATTACGATCGGTAACGCCGTCTCCATCACCATCAAACGGGCAACCGCGCGCATCGACGCTTTCCCCGGCCAGCGTATTTGAGCACGCGTCGCGACTGTCGGGCACGCCATCACCATCGGCATCGCTCTCGCGCTCAATTGGCGACGGTGGTGCCTCAGTTTTGCCAAATCCGAACTGTAGACCGAGCGAGGTGATCTGATCGTTAAAAGTTAATGTATTCGCAACTTCGAAGCGCTGACGGAATTCGAACCTTAACGACACCGAACTGTCGCCAAAGCGGTACATCAGGCCGGCACCCAAATTTACCAGCGCTGAATTCTCAGGAGTCATCGTCAGCGAGTCTGAATTCATCATGCCTATGCCACCCAACAGATACGGTGACAGGCGCGTGTTGGGACTTAGCGAAAACAGCAGATTTAACGATCCTTCCCAAATCTTGAGTTCACTGATGCCGCCCAGGTCCGAGTACCCAGCCATGGCTTCCAGGGATACACGGTCTGTCAGGACCCAGCCCAGAGCAAGCTGACCACCACTAATATCA
>JADFKA010000154.1 GCA_022565135.1 Pseudomonadota bacterium | reverse complement strand
GCAGCGATTCCCAAGACCACCATTTGTGCCTCATCACTATCATCTGGGATGGCAAAACCGAATACCGTGAGCGCAGCCGCCAGCGCTATCCAGATCAATGCCAATCGTAAATCCCGATGTTTGTGTGGGTTTGGCCTGCCAAGGCCCTCGATAATTTCGGGAGTCAGTTGTTGTCCTTTGTCGATAGCTGTACGAATCGTCAGCTGCAGGTCATTGCGCATGCGGAATCGAAACCAGAAAAACAGGCACAACACTATGGTCATCCCGGCAAACATTGTGATCGGTATCATTTCTTCAGCCACTATCTCGTCTCCCTATATAAAGTTGTATGTTGCAAAAGCAGTTCTCATCGTCTAGATGTCTGCCGGGCACAGATTGGATGCAACTATTTAACTTCTTGTTTTTTACGCATTTATTAATAGTTTTCGCCGTTTGAGGCGAAAGCCGGTGCCTGATATTAGTCGAAAAGCCGATCCGTGCGGCTATCGATAGCGATCGAGAATCTTCTTGAGCTCTTCTTTGCCGGGGTGCAGCGTGTTCAGCGCAAGCTCAGATAGCGGCGTATCGCTGTTGCCCATGAGATCGTGCATCTCCTTCCTGGAATTGTCGATGTACAGCAGCCCGGTCGTTATTTCGCCCGCATTGAACCGATCGCGCAGGTACTTGAACGAAACGGCTCGACTTGTCGGGTCGTAATCTTTTTCAATTTTGCGCAAGACAATTTTGCTGCCGCCATGCAACTCGATCGACATCGCAGATCCTTCGTCGTACGCAGCTTTGATTTCTTTAGCTGGTGGAACGAAGTCAACATCAACGACATGATGATAGAACTGTCGTGTATGCGCATAGCTCTTTGTTGAACCCTCGTGATCGTTGAACGTCACGCATGGGCTGATAATATCAACCAGGGCGAAGCCGGAGTGCGTCAGAGCACCCTTGATCAACGGCACGAGCTGATCCTTGTCCCCTGAAAAACTGCGGGCGATGTAGGTCGCACCGAGGCCCAGCGCGATACTCACTGAGTCGATCGGCTCCTGCTGGTTCGGCAGTCCCTTCTTCGGTCTACTACCGATATCGGCCGACGCCGAAAACTGGCCCTTTGTCAGACCATACACACCATTGTTCTCAATGATGTAACACATATTCAGGTTGCGCCGAATGGCATGAATGAATTGTCCGGCACCGATCGACAACGAATCGCCGTCGCCCGAAACTCCGATATACGTCAACTTGCGATTGGCCGCATAGGCTCCCGTAGTGACCGAAGCCATGCGTCCGTGGACCGCATTAAAACCGTGCGCCTGGCTGACAAAGTACGCTGGAGTCTTTGACGAGCAACCAATGCCACTCATTTTCGCAAGCATATGGGGTTCAATATCCAATTCGAATACGGCCTGGATAATGGCAGCGGTTACCGAATCGTGGCCGCATCCGGCGCACAATGTGGATACCATGCCCTCGTAGTCCCTTGCCGTCAGACCGAGATTGTTCTTCGGCATCTTCGGGTGCGAGATTGCTGGCTTCGAGATATAGGTCATGTGCGTCTTCTCACCGCGGCTTAAGCCGCCTGCCCCCTGGAGATTTGCTCAAGCACCTTGTCCACCACAAAGGCGGCATTCAACGGCATGCCGTCGTAGTGTAGAAATGAGATGAGTTTCGCCGGATCGGCATCGATGTCGAGCATCAGGAGTGTGCGCAGTTGCGCGTCCCGATTTTGCTCAACAACGTAGACGACCTCGTGTTTATCAATGAATTCCCGGGTCGAATGGCTGAACGGAAACGCCCGCACACGACAATAGTTCAAGGCGATATTCTGTTCGGTCAATCGATCGAGCGCCTCTATGCACGCTCCGTGTCCGCTGCCCACTGTCAGGATTGCTGCCTTGTTCAGTTCTGAGTACTGTATTTCCGACTCCGGAAGTATCGATCTGGCCGTCTCCCACTTGATGAGCAGTCGATCGACGACGTCCCGGTATTTGTCAGAATCCTCAGTGTAGTCGCCATACTTGGTATGCCCGGAGCCGCGCGTGAAGTATGCCCCTGTCGGGTGCACGCCCGGCAAGGTCCGATACGGAATTCCATCGCCGTCAACATCAAGATAGCGATGGAACTCCTCCATGTCGTCGAGCTCGTCCGCTGTCAGGACCTTGCCACGATCCGGCACATGGTTCTCGTCGAACTCGAACTCCGGAACCATCCAGTCGTTCATGCCGATATCGAGATCCGACAACACCATGACAGGAGTCTGCAGGCGTTCGGCGAAATCGAAAGCGGACAGTGCCATGTAAAAGCATTCGTTCGGATCGGCTGGGAACAACAACACGTGTTTGGTGTCCCCATGTGACGCATAGGCGCAACACATCAGGTCACTCTGTTGTGTTCTTGTTGGCATTCCGGTTGACGGGCCCGTGCGCTGCACGTTGAAAACTACCGCAGGAATCTCCGCATAGTAGGCGTAGCCTAGAAACTCGCTCATCAACGATATGCCCGGCCCACTGGTCGGCGTAAACGACCGAGCACCGTTCCAGCTCGCACCGAGAACCATACCAATAGCAGCAAGTTCGTCTTCGGCCTGAATAATGCAGTAGGTACGCTTGCCCGACTCCGGGTCCACGCGATACTTCATGCAGAATGAGCGAAACGCGTCCATTAATGAAGTCGATGGCGTAATGGGATACCACGCACCCACTGTCGCGCCCGCGTACATGCAACCAAGGCCAGCGGCTGTATTGCCGTCTATGACAATGTGCCCCTGCGTGCCGTTCATCGGCGACACTCTCCGTGGCAGTGGACAGACGAAATTTTCATTCGCATAGTCGTAACCCAGCCGGATTGCCTCCATATTGGATTCGATCATGTGCTGCTTGTCGGCGAAGGTCTCTTCAAGCAAGGTTGTGATTGTATCGAGGTCAATATCAAGTAAAGCTGCGACCGTACCCACGTAAGCTATGTTTTTCATGAGAATGCGCACACGTACGCCCTCGAATTTCTCATTGCACATTTTTGACAATGGAACACCATGCACCGTGATATCGTCGCGACTCAACATCTTGCTTCGCGGCCATGTCGAGTCATAGATCAGCCAACCGCCTGGCGAAACATCCGCGAGATCGCGTGCATAGGTCTGCGCATTCATTGCAACCATGACATCGACACGATCAGACCGTGACTGGTAGCCATCGCCTGTCACTCTTATTTCATACCACGTTGGCAGACCCTGGATATTCGATGGGAAAAAATTTTTACCGACAACCGGGATGCCCATACGAAAAATGGATTTCATCAACAGGCCGTTAGCGCTGGCCGATCCGGTACCGTTGACCGTAGCAATCTTGATGACGACGTCGTTGATTATTGGCACGAACAATCCTTAAGAGACAGGGGAATCCTGCGCCATCGACAGCGCCTGGCCACCCGCCGCCTCGTCACTCGCGTACGGGATCAGTACCGTGGATTTTTGCATATCCCAGGCCCCCGTAGGACAACGCTCGGCGCACAAGCTGCAATGCACGCACAGGTCTTCGTCTTTGACCATCACGCGGCCCGTTTGTGGCAGGTCCGCGGATACATAGAGCGCCTGATCCAGATTTTCAGCGGGTGCAGAAAGCCTCGTCCTGAGATCCTGCTCATCGCCATCGTCAGTGATTGTCAGGCAATTCACCGGACATATGTCGATGCATGCATCACACTCGATACAAAGTTCAGCAGCGAACACGGTTTGAATATCGCAATTCAGACACCGCTCAACTTCGCTGGTCGCCTGCTCCGCCGTAAAGCCCAGTTCAACTTCGATGTCGAGTTTCTTAAATCGCTTCTTGAGATCGACATGTGGCATCAGTCGACGGGACGTCGGATCGTAATCGTTGGAAAAGCTCCACTCATGCATGCCCATCTTCTGGCTCAGGAGATTGATACCCATTGGCAGGCGATCGTTGAGACTTTCGCTCTGGCAGTACTTATGCATGGATATGGCCGCCTCGTGGCCGTGCGCCACCGCCCAGATGATATTTTTGGGGCCGAACGCGGAGTCCCCGCCAAAGAAAACACCATCGCGAGAACACATCATCGTCGTCTTATCAACGATCGGACATTCCCATGCATCGAATTCTATGCCTATATCGCGTTCGACCCACGGGAATGCGTTTTCCTGGCCAATGGCCAAAATGACATCGTCACACGGTATGATTTTCTCGCCGATCAATGTGCCACGATCGATACGACCGTCGTCGTCAAACTTGTACTCCATCAATTCGAACGTCATGCCAACGAGTTTGCCGTCCTCGATGATGAAGTTCTTCGGCGAATGATTAACGAGTATTTCAACAAATTCTTCTTCAGCATCTTCGAGCTCCCAAGCCGATGCTTTGAAAAAAGCGCGCGGCTTACGCGCCATGACCTTGACGTTTTCAGCTCCGAGTCGCAGCGACGTCCGGCAACAATCCATTGCCGTATTGCCGACACCGATTATCAGGACGCGCTTGCCGATATTATCAACATGGTCGAACGCCACGGATTCCAGCCACTCGATGCCGATCACTATGTTGTCACTGTCATACCGACCTGGTATTTCGAGGTTTTTACCGCGCGGCGCACCAGTACCGACAAAAACAGCATCAAAGCCATCGTCCAGCAATGCCTTCATGCTATTAATTTTATGATTGAGCTTGAGGTCAACGCCCATATCGATGACGTAAGCGATCTCCTCATCCAGCACTTTCGGTGGCAGCCTGAATTGCGGAATGTTGGTGCGCATCAGGCCGCCGGCCGTATTCATTGCCTCGAATATGGTTACTTCGTATCCAAGGGGTCGCAGGTCGTTCGCAACGGTTAACGAAGCACAACCGGCTCCAAGCAACGCAACTTTCTTGCCATTGCTTTGGTCAGCGCCTTTAGGCAGACGATCAGAGATGTCGCCGCGGTGATCGGACGCGACACGTTTTAGTCGGCAGATTGCAACCGGCTTGTCCTCAATGCGGACGCGCCTGCATGCCGATTCGCAAGGACGGTCGCAAACCCGACCGAGAATACCCGGAAAGACATTCGATTCGCGGTTTAGAATATAAGCATCGCTGAAGCGGCCCTGGGCAATGAGCCGAATATACTGCGGAACGTCAGTATGTGCGGGACACGCCCACTGACAGTCAAC
>JADFKA010000153.1 GCA_022565135.1 Pseudomonadota bacterium | reverse complement strand
TAGCGCTCAGAGCACTGCGGACCAGGCGCTTTCAGCTGCAACAGAAGCACAGGCTTGCTGCGAAGCAAACCGTGAAAGCATGGAGCGCATGTTCCAAAAATCGATGTCGAAGTAGTTTAGGACTTAATGCTTCTATTCAGACGCCGCGCTTGCCGCGGCGTTTTTTATACTGTGTCCGACTGACGTCGGTATACCATCCGACCGGCCAACAACCTCTTCAACCAGGTGCCAGTCCAGCTGTCCTGGGCGCTCGCCGGTTGCTGCGATGAATTGTTCGGTAACGAAGCTCAGTGGGTCCCTGGCAATGGCTGGATATGCGTCGGGCTCAGTCATTTCCGCCAACTCCTCAGCTGCCGTGGCAATTTCAACCGTGTCGTTCAGCGTGGCCTCGAGTACGGGATGTGCCTCCATGACGAGCTCATCGCCGTTCCAGCCGATCTTCACGGGATCATTGATGATGCGCACGGGCGTGCTTACATTCACCTGGCCAAACAAATATTCGATGTCCTCGGGAAACATGCGTACACAGCCATGTGTAACCCGCATGCCGACGCCGGCGGGCCGATTCGTGCTATGAATCAGGTAGCCAGGCAGGCCCAGTCGCATGGCATATTTGCCCAGTGGATTTTTTGGCCCGGGCGGTACTATGCGCGGCAATGGATCGCCGTCAGCCGCGTGTTCATCACGTACGGATTGCGGTGGATACCACGATGGATTGCGGACTTTCGATATGACCTCGGTCAAGCCCAGCGGCGTGTCCCAATCCATGCGGCCGATGCTGATCGGATAGGTCATGACGTAAGCAGGCTCTCCCGCCTTGGGCTTTGGAAAATAGTACAGCCTGAATTCGGCCAGGTTGAGAACAACTCCCTCGCGCGGCACCGCCGGCAAAACGTAGCGCGTCGGTAAAATGATTTCCGTTCCCGCACCTGGCACCCAGATATTGACGGTCGGATTCGCACGCACGATATCTTCATAGCCCAGGCCATGCCGGCGGGCAATGTCGATCAGCGTATCCTCGTCACGCGCCGTTATCGTCGAGACTGCACCTACTACATCGAAGCCCGGTGGCGGCAATTCGTAGATTTCCGCACGCGGAGCGCTCGCCATGACAAGCGCAATAATGACGAGAATTTTTTGCGTGCGTCTCATCTTCCCTTTTCTTCCCTTTCGATCACTTCCGTTTCGGTCTCGGCAGCTGACAGCCATGCCTGCATCGCCTCACTCTGCAGCAAGCGCTGTGGATAATAGCCTGCCGATTCCGGCAGCTTGATACCGTAGGTCCGAAACCGCAGCACCACTGGCGCAAACATCGCATCGGCAATACTGAAGTTATTGAACAACCATCCATTATCACCGCTAAATTGACGCTGGCAAGCCAACCAGATGGCAATAATGCGGTCAATATCGCCGGACAGGGCATCAGTAAGCGTTATCGTGCGTCCCATCGCCCGGCAATTCATTGGCATGGCCTTGCGCAGATCATGAAAACCTGAGTGCATCTCGGCGCAAATGCTGCGAGCATATGCGCGCGCATCCGCATCGGCGGGCCAAAGTCGTTTCTCCGGCCATCGTTCGGCAACCGTCTCGGCAATTGCAAGCGTGTCCCAGACGGTCAGTTCTCCAATCTGTAACACGGGCACTGTGCCACCGCCGGTAAATGCGGCGATCTCAGACTTGGTAGTGTCGGTATCAAGCGCAATCCGATGTTCCTCAAATTCGATCCCAGACTCGCGCAAAAGCAGCCAAGTCCGCAGCGACCAGGATGAATAGTTCTTATTACCAAATACCAGCTTGGGCTTCATTTCGGGACATCGCCATGCAACGTCACATGGTAAACCATTGCCACAGCTCGCGTTATCTGCAAATTAAAGAATCCGATTGACCGATTTCCGCCTGACCGGTAGCCTGTTTTCCCATACACGGTGTCGAGCACGTACCATGGGCATGAAACTTTCATTCGAACTCAGCGATCGTGACCTGGAGTATTTCCGCATCGCATTAGAACAATCGCGTAATGCAGTCCGTTTCGCGGAAGAATCCGAAATTGTTGAAGCGCTGCGGGACGTTCTCGCCGACATTCAAAGCAATGATCCATTGCCTGATTTTGTTGCACAGCGAATTCCGAAAATCGAGTCAATGTTACAGATGCTTGCCGACGATGATTGGCAATTGCCGAAATCCGATCGCGAGCGTTTGCTCGCCATGTTCATTTATTTTGCTGATCCGGAGGATGTTTTACCCGACGATATCCCGGTGATCGGTTTTCTCGACGACGTTATCGTTATCGAACTGATTATGCGCGAACTACGCCACGTGCGTGAAGCATACGATGATTTTTGCCAGTTCCGGCAGGCATTCGACGATAAGCATGGCGACTCGATTGACCGTGTAGTTCGGCGCGACCGCATCGATCGGCGACGTCAACAATTGCACCAACGAATGAAGCGACGTGCAGCCAATCGACGCAATGTCGGGTTGTGGTAGACGAGAAACCGGCTAATATCAATAGCGCATCAACACCGATCCCCAGGTAAAGCCGCCGCCGAACGCTTCCAATAATACGAGTTGGCCGCGTTGCACACGGCCATCACGAACGCTGACATCAAGTGCCATCGGCACCGATGCGGCCGATGTATTGCCGTGATCCTGAATAGTCAGAATAATTTTATCCATCGGCATACCAAGACGTTTCGCCGTCGCCTGAATGATGCGGATGTTTGCCTGGTGTGGAATCAGCCAATCCAGCTCGCTCAAGCCGATTCCGGCAGATTCGAGTGCCTGGGTGGCAACGTTCGCCAGTGTTTTAACGGCAACCTTGAACACTTCATTGCCCTGCATGATGATAGCAGCGTCATCCGTACCTGCTATCTCAAGATTTTTTGACGCCCCGGCCGGGTAGTAAAGCAAGTCTTTGTACTGGCCGTCTGCACCCAGGTGAGTGCCGATGATGCCCGGCTCATCCGATGGCTTGACGATCACGGCACCGGCCCCGTCACCAAACAGCACACAAGTGTTGCGATCAGACCAGTCAATGAGTTTGGATATGCACTCCGCGCCAATGACCAGGACACATGTCGCCTCACCAGCCTTGATGAACTTGTCGGCTGTCGTCAGTGCGTAAATAAAGCCCGTGCAAGCCGCTTCCAGACTGAATGCCGGACAGGGCGGAATTCCCAGGCGGTGCTGAACCAACGTCGCAACGTTTGGAAATATCAGGTCGGGAGATGTGGTACCGACCACGATGAAGTCGATATCGCTAACATCGATGCCGGCATCGTCTATCGCAACCTTGGCTGCCTCAACACACATATCAGACGTTGTTTCATCATCTGCGACATGGTGCCGTCGCTCTACGCCCGTACGCGTGCGAATCCACTCATCTGTCGTATCAACTATTTTCTCGAGGTCAAAGTTGGTCAGGACTTTCTCGGGAAGATATCGACCGGTGCCGGCAATTCTCGAGAACATCATGCCGCTTCCCGCTGCAGCAGGTTACCGATTTGTTGCGGCACCTGGTCTTGCACCTCGACGATAGCTGTCTCGATCGCATGCTGAAATGCATACGAATCGGCGCCACCGTGGCTCTTGATGACGATTCCATTCAGACCAACCAAAGTCGCACCATTATAGTTTCGTGAGTCCATTTCATTGGCAAGTCTCTTTAATACCGGCCGCGAAATCAATGCCTGCAATTTGGTGATCCAGTTTCGCGTAAATGCGCGTTGTAAATAATGCGCAATAAGGCCAACTGTACCTTCCATTGTCTTCAATGCAACATTGCCAGTAAAGCCATCTGCAACAACCACATCAGCCACTCCAGAAAACAGGTCACTGCCTTCGATAAAGCCGACGTAATTCAGCGAGCTTGCCTGCAGCATTGCCGCTGCATCTTTGACCGTGTCATGCCCCTTGGTGTCTTCGGCGCCAATATTGAGTAACGCGACTCGCGGATTGCTGACACCGGTGATGTCGGCCGCAATGATCGAACCCATTACGGCAAACTGAAACAAATGCTCAGCCGAGCAGAGAGTGTTCGCACCGAGATCGAGCATATGCAAGGAGCCACCGATCGCGGGCAGTTCCACAATAATCGCCGGACGATCGATACCCGGCAGCATCTTGAGGACAAACTTCGCGGTTGCCATCAGCGCGCCCGTATTGCCAGCACTGACGCAGGCCTGGGCGTCGCCGGATTTGACAAGATCAATGGCGACTCGCATTGAGGAGTCTTTCTTCCTGCGTAGCGCTTCGACAGCGCCGTCCGACATTCTGACAATCTGACTGGCATGAACGATCGACAAGCGCGGCTGGTCGCCGACGATTCGCGTGATATGTCCCTGCAGTTCGTCGCGGTCACCGACCAGTAACAGTTCGAGATTTGCGTGCTTGATCAGGGCCGCATGCGCCGCGCGCACGACGACTTCGGCGCCCAGGTCGCCACTCATTGCATCAAGGGATATGATTGAAGTTGATGTCACAACGCAGCCGGCCAAAATGCTTATGACCCGGTTATGGTGCGAATTTACTCGTCGTCGTCTGGGACTTCCGGCGGCACGATAACCTGATTGCCGCGGTAAAAACCGTCCGGTGACACGCGGTGTCGCAAATGAGTCTCGCCTGATGTCGGGTCAACCGATACTGCAGGTCGCTTCAGCTTGTCATGCGAACGCCGCATGCCACGCGTTGCAGGAGTCCTGCGACTTTTTTGCACAGCCATATTCTTCTCCAGTTCACGCTGGCGCCTGGGCGCCAACATTGAATTAATTTCTCGATCAGTCGTTGCAGACCGGTTCCCTAGTTCTCATCATCCATCTGCGACCTCAGGGTCGCAAAGGGTTGTACTTTGCCGCCGGGCGCATCGATTACTTCTTCAGGCTTGTTACACGATGCATCATTTGCGTGCATTGCCGCAAACGGCATCGCCATAATCAGCGCTTCTTCGACGATATCCAGAGGTCGCAGCTTGTCCTCAGCAAGCTCCCAATTCTCATAGTCGTCCACCTTAACGGCGGCCGAATTCTTCTTCACCAACAACAGCCGCAGCTCGGCGGCGAGCGGCAGACGAAACGGCTCGAGGCAACGCTGACACACCGCATCGATCGTCACCTCCACTTCGCCATGCAGCACTGGCACGCTATTGTGCGTGTCGCTGAAACTGAAACCTAG
>JADFKA010000152.1 GCA_022565135.1 Pseudomonadota bacterium | reverse complement strand
CGGTATCGCCGTTAGTAAATGAGCCGACGTGGGCAATCATCGGATCAAGACCGGGGTTATCGAGAATATACTCTTCGTTGAGATCCAGAATTGCAGCTTCGATTCTGTCCATCGCTGCGTTGCGAATCTCCGGTGCCGTACCGCTCTGCATTTGCAACTCCATGCGGATGAAGTCACCCGGTACTTCCGGAAACATAACCACTCGAACCGCGCCACTGCCAAGCAGGCCAATCGTCAGCGTCAACACGCCGATAAATATCGCCACTGTCGTACCGCGATTATCGACCGCACGTTCGAGCCACGGCTGATAGTAGTTTGTAATCAATGACTGCAAGCCATGCTGCGTGCGCCGCTGGATCTTTTGGAAAAATCTTGGCACACGCTCAAATAGACCAATTCTGCGCTGTGGGTTGAACAGGTCCTCCTCATCAACGGGTTTGATCTTGGCGTGCACAAGGTGAGCGGGGAGTATCAGTTTGGACTCTACGAGCGAAAAAAGCAGACACAGAGTCACGACCATGGCCAGGGCCTCAAAAAACGGGCCAACGATTCCGCCGACGAATAGCATTGGCGCGAACGCTGCTATCGTCGTCAATACACCGAAAGTGGCCGGTATAGCAACTTTTCGCGCTCCCTGCACGACGTTATCTATTGTGTGCCCATCAGCCCGTATTTTCGTGTAGACACTCTCGCCGATAATAATGGCGTCGTCCACGACGATACCGAGAACGATTATGAATCCATACAAACTGATCATGTTGATCGTCACGGGCCAGGGACCATGGGGCATCAGCCAAATTGCCCCGAGGAACGTGATCGGAATACCGATGATGACCCAGGCGGCAACTTTCATGCGCAAGAACAATGACAGAACCAGAAAGACGAGCAGCGCGCCCTGCCACATATTCTTCATCATCATGCTCAGCCGGTCCTTCAGGTAGTGCGAGCGATCAACCCAGATATCCATTTTCACGCCGGCAGGCAGACTAGCGGATTTCTTTTCGATGTATTCTCGAACGGCAGCAGCGGTTTGGAGTTCGTTTTGCTGACCACTGGCGAGCACTCGCAGTGTCGCCGTTGGCTTGCCATCGAAGCGACCATACCCCTGAGTTTCCACGAAGCCATCATTAATGGTCGCGACGTCGCCCAATTTCAGCCGTGTACCGTCGGGGTAAGTACGCAACACAAGTTCGGCGAACTCACGGCCGGTGTAGACCTGTCCCTCAGTGCGCAACAGTATATCGCCGCCCGCCGTGTTGATGGTCCCGCCCGGCATGTCGACCGATGAATTCCGGATCGCCTGAGAAATCTCGGTCATGGTGAGACCGTATTCGCGCAGCACATGTTCCGATACTTCGATGCTGATTTCGTAAGCTCGATCACCGAGGAACTGGACCTGGTTAACCGCGGGAATCGTCATGAGCTCGTCACGCACTTCCTGGGCAATTGATTTTCGCGAGAAATCGTCCAGATTGCCGTGAATGGCGACGAAGACGACATGGATGGGCACTTCTTGTTTGTAAATGACTGGTTTCTCGGTCAGTGCCGGAAATGTCGATATCGCATCCACTCGGGTCTTTATCTCACTGAGCACCTCGTTGATATCGGCATCGCTGGATACTTCCGCGGTAACCGAGCCCAATCCTTCCCGCGCGAAAGAATTGATTTCCACGATCCCGTTCAGGTCCTGAATCGCTTCTTCGATCTTTATGACAACGCCTTCCTCAACCTCTTGTGGCGCCGCACCCAGGTAGGGAACGCGCACCTGTATCGTATTCAGCTGGAAATCGGGAGTGGTTTGTTTACGAATCGTAAATACTGAAATGACACCCGCAACGATAATGAACCACATCAATAAATTGGCGGCGACATGATTGCTGGCAAACCAGGCAATGATGCCTTTCTCGCTTGTCGATCTGCGCTCTTGCATCGTTATTCTTCACCAACGCGCGAAGCGAGTTTCTCGTCATCGCCAAGCGCCTTCTCGGCCGCAATGGACTCCGCCGTGCGCACGGACATGCCGTTGGTCGGAGCTTCAATTGCGGTAATCGCAATGCTCTCGCCTGCCACCACGCCGCTGCCCAGATAAGCGAACTCAGCGTCAGCTCTGATAACATCTACCGTACGGATCTCCAGTTTGTATTCATCATTCACCACCAGGAGTTGGTTCGCCCCGCGAAGTGCCGCTCGTGGCACGCGAATGACATCGAGCACCGTAGATCCTTGAATTCTGGCACTGACAAACGTGCCGACAGGCAACGGTATGCCCTGCCCGTGCAACTGGTACGGGTCAAGAATTCGTGCAACGGCATAGGTCACGCGGCTTCTTTCGTCGACGACACCCTCTGACCTGACGATCTGCGCATCCCATTGGGTCAATCGTCCTTTCTGTACGGCAGACAATTTGACAAGCGGACCGTCGGCAATTCCGGTCTGCCTGATTGCCGATGCATCGGGCAACTCGACGAAGGCGAGATCATGATCGGTCAGCGGCAGTCTGACCTCGGCAATATTGGTTGCAAACGTCACACCCAGCGGCGTGCCCGGATTGACGAACTGTCCCAGGTCAGCATCTTTGCTCCGAACCATGCCTTCGTAGGGCAATCGAATATAAGTTCGCTCCAGGTTACGGCGGGCATTGACTAACTCGGCCTGTGCGGATGCGAGGGCGGCGGCGGCCGATGCGAATTCCGATTCGGCACGATAACCCTGACTGCGCAATTTCTTCGAACCGTCATATTCGATCTGGCGCTGCTTGATCAGTGCTTCAGCTTTGTCCACTGCAACGGCGTAATTCGTCGGATCAATGCGCATTAACACCTCATCCGCCTGGAATATGCCGCCGGCGTTGAATTTCGGTGAAATGCTGACGATCGATCCGGAAATCTCGGCACTCACTGTTGTCTGTGTCCTGGGCCGCACAGTTCCCTGGCTGCGAATTTCGAAGCTCGCAGCCGAGACTTCGAGTCGCAGGACTTCGACCAGCAGATCGAGCGTTTCGTCCTCGCGTTGCTCCGGTTCGGGCTTCATTGAAATCCACACGACCGTCACAATAATCGGCACGACAATAATAGTGGGTAAGAGGACCCACCGTCGAAGAACAGGTTTCACTCAGACGATTCCGGGGTAATTGCAGCAATGTTTCGTATTTTGAGGTTTTTTGAGGTAATTAACACGGTTTTGTTCAGTTTAATGCAGCGACGTCAGATACCCAATTATTGCCTTTTTGTGACCTAACTCCATGAAATTCGGTTTGTTTGGCCCCAAACTGCCGGTTCAATACTGCTAATCGCCCAGTGGCGTTTTATTTCAGCGAATCCGACCGTTATGTACGAAAAACATTTTGGCCTGAGCAAACCACCATTCCGCGCCAATGCGGCCAGGGCTGACGTTTTCATTGGGCCGCAGACGGCCGCTGCTATGGCCGCGCTAAAAAAAGCTCTGGCAGCCCCGGACGCCGTCATCGCGGTATCTGGTCCGGTTGGCGGTGGCAAGACGACCATCGTCAATCGCGCACTCGAATCAGCAGGCGACTCTCGAGTCATAGTCTCCATCGGTCGCATGCGGCTGGCGCAAGATGAGGTGCTTGAATTATTGCTGCAGGGCCTCGGCATGCACCAACCTCCTTCAGGCACAGTGCAGCGTTTCACAAGCTTTCGACGGATATTGCAGGAGTTTGCCCAGAAAGGCAGACGTGTATGCGTCGTAGTAGAAGATGCCCCACGGATCGGCGCTATGACACTCTCCGAGCTCGAGGCAATAACCGCATTGGATGCCGGGGAGTCCGACGGCGCCAACATCATCTTGATGGGTGATGCAGGAATTGACGAACTACTGCGCGATCCAGAGCTTATACGACTCAAACAACGCGTTCGGCTGCGCCAGCCCATCGAGCACCTGTCTGCCACCGAACTGCTTGCCTATCTCAAGCATTGTTTCCGCCTCGTAGGAGGTGAATTCGACACACTCTTTGCGGCAGGCACCGCGGATACTCTGCACCGACTCAGCGGCGGCATTCCAAGAGTCGCCAACAATCTTGTCGAATCGGCGCTGACATCGGCAGCCGAGAAAAATCAGCAACAGATAAGCGCCGAAATGATTGAACGAATTGCGGCCGACGAGTATGGGCTGACCGACAAGCACAGTGTTAAAGAGATCGCAAAAGTAGTCGCCAAATCTGATCCTGCGCCGGTTGAGCCCGCGCCATTGGTCCCCGAAGTGACCGAGTCGAGCGTCGATGACACCATACCCGAGCTGATTCAGGACACGCTACCCGACCTCAAGATTCTTGCACCTGACCTTGTCAATTCGCCGTCGCCGCCGCATGCGGCAACAAACGTGCCAGTAACCGAGGAACCCTCGAGTGATACTGCCGAAGACGAAATACCTGAGTGGGACCGTGATCCCACGCTAGCTCAATTACGCCCAGACCTTGTCGCCCTCGAGCGTGCAATGTCTGTCGCGCAAGGTGCTGATTCGACAGACGCGGATACCGCGGATGAAGACGATGCAGACGATCCGCCTGAAGTCGTAACCACAATAACGCTGGACCGACAAATTGAAGCCAAAGTCGCAGAAGCGGTCGAAGAGCTTAAGAAATCGAAGCCTGATACTGCGGAACAAAATTCAAGCGAGTCGAGCGATAAAAAGGAATCGACCGACACCGCTGCGACGTCTACAGAACTTCCGGTATTGACACCACCAACTGTCTCCGGCAAACCCATCGTTAAAACTCAAGCAAAGCCCATTGACCAAGCCGCGGTAAAATCCAAGCAAGAAGACAACGAACTCGACGCCATTGCCGCAGGACTAGCAAAGGCGAAAACCATCGACGATGTCGATGACAAATTAGCCGAAACCTTGTTTGGCGAAGAGTTCAGTATGATCGCGGCCCAGGTTGTGGCGAAAGCGCAAGAGAACGCGTCAGCGAATGATGACGTGCAACCCCTGGCAGAAGAAGCACCCGCGGTTGCCACTGTCGCACCCACAGCAGAGCCTGCCAGCGCACCAGCTGTCAACGTAAAACCCGTGCCGCCGTCCAGCAAGCTCGATGTTTCGGCATCTCAAAGGCTCGCTACGGTTCGTGCTTTAAATGAGAAATCTGCTCCGGCAGCGGCGCGCCCAACGCCGGCCGCGGCGCCATCACAAACGACCGCGCCCGCAGCCGAGCTCCCTCAGTCCTTTGAAGAACAGATCAATACTTCGATGACG
>JADFKA010000151.1 GCA_022565135.1 Pseudomonadota bacterium | reverse complement strand
TGCTCCTCGTGCCGCTCGACAATTTTATTGCCAAGCTGCAACGCTACCGTGCAGGCAATTGACGATGTGTCGAGCGCGAGCAATTTCATGCGACCGCGCCCTTGCGTTCATGTGCAGCCAGAAACCGGGCGACGTCATCAAACGACGACGTCGTGGTCATCGGCTCAAAAATTTTGAGAAAGGCCTTGCCGTAACTTTTTGATGTAATGCGTGGGTCACACAGGACAATCACACCGTAGTCGCTTTGATCGCGTAACAGGCGTCCCGCACCTTGCTTCATTGCGAGCACCGCCTGTGGCAGCTGATGCTCGGTAAAGCCATTGCCTCCCTGTCGGCGGATGAACTCGAGCCGCGCCATCAAGAGTGGATCAGCCGGAGATCCAAACGGCAACTTGTCGATCGCAACGACAGTCAATGCTTGCCCGCGTACATCGACGCCTTCCCAGAAACTGCCGGTACCGAGCAACACGGCGTTGCCGATCTCCCGGAAGCGTTGTAACAAGTCGTCGCGCGGTGAATCGCCTTGCACCAGCAACTTGCGGCCCGCGAGAACTTTCTTGTTCGAACGAAACCACTTGCGCGCAGCATTCAGTGCCCGATGGCTCGTGAACAGGCAAAACATCCCGCCCGCTATCAGGTCCAGCAGCGGCGTCACAGACTCCAGCACGGCAGCCGTGTGGCCGGGATCCGATGGCTGTGGCAAGTCGGGCGGCAAATATACGAGTCCGTTTTGTTCAACCGCGTAGGGGCTCGGAAACGTCAGGCCTGATGCATCGGTGAGACCCATGCGAGAGGTGAAGTGAGTAAAGTCCTCACCGATGGCGAGCGTTGCTGACGTAAAAATCCAGGCCTGATGGCCGTTGTCGATGAGTCCGTGCAACGTTGCCGATACATCGAGCGGTGTCAGATTCAGACGCAGACTGCGAGGATTCACTTCGAGCCAACGCAGGCCGTCCCAGGCATCGTCACTCACGAGCAATGCCAGCCGCTCGATGGCCCCAGTGAGTTGCAAATGCAGTTGCTCGATTTCTGCAGACGCGTCGCTGATCTCGCCAATGGCCTGTTGCAAGTCACCCAATGCGAGGCGCAATGCTTCTAATGGTTCGTGAATGTCAGCGAGTAATTCTGCAAGCTGATGGCGACCTTCGTCTCGAGGTGCCGCCGCGCGTAACACGCGTATCGCCGTTTGCAGTTTGTCGATGCGTCGCTGCAACTCGGGTTGCTGAAATGGAATCGTTTCCGCGCGGATCTCGTCGACGAGCTTTTCCAGCTCTCGGCTGCCGAGTGTGACGCCGAAAAATTGCACAGCGAGGTCTGGAATCTGATGTGCCTCGTCAAGAATAATCGCTTCGGCGCCGGGTAGAAATTCGACGAAACCCTCTTCTTTCATGGCCAGATCAGCAAGCAGCAGGTGATGATTCACAACCACGAGGTCGGCTTCCTGTGCGGCACGCCTCGCCTTCACAACATGGCACTGCGAATATTCCGGACACTTCTTCCCCAGGCAGTTGTCGACGGTCGATGTGACCAGCGGCCACACGGACGAGTCCTCCGCCACCTCGGTCAATTCCGCGCGATCGCCGCTGCTGGTACGGTAACGCCACTCACGCACAGCGTGCAGATCATCGATGATCGAATCTGACACATCGGTCGCGTGTTCGAGTCGGTGCAAACACAGGTAATTCGCTCGGCCTTTCAACAATGCTGTCGAAATCGGTCGGCCGATAGCCTTGCTGATCAGCGGCAAATCCCGGTGGTACAGCTGATCCTGCAGCGCTTTGGTTCCGGTCGAGATTATTGTCTTACGGCCGCTTTGCAGCGCCGGCAGCAAGTAAGCGAATGTCTTTCCAGTACCGGTCCCTGCCTCCACGACGAGTTTGTCGAAATTGGCGATCGTCTCGGCGACAGATTCGGCCATCCACGCCTGACCCTCCCGCGGCTGGAACCCAGGCAGTAACTCTTTGAGCGGGCTTTGGTCCCCGAAGAATTCAGCAAGCGTAATCACAAGGGAACCTCTGATTTATTCTGGACGAAGTAGATTGTCTTTAAAATGTTCAGATTCAAGGCGCGGATCGCATGTAATAGCTGGCTATTGGGAAGATTCGCAACGCAGAACCTGGACATTTTAGACACAAGATACGAGTTCATGAATAGATCAGAGGTTCCCTAAGGCGAGATTACACGTTTGGGTCCGAATAGGCAGAGCAATATCTTATCAATTAGCCCATTGGCCGAGATGCACGTCTTCGGCATTGTCTTTTACGAGCCGACGCTATATTTTGAATGACCGGTTGAAATCGCAACCCATAGCGGCCATGACCAGATTCGCCTAGAATTGTTTCGTGAAGCAATTCGACTTGCGACTCCAAAAATTACAAGGAGGGTGTCGCTGTGCGTATATTTCTCCATTTCGCTCTTTTGTTGGCAGCCACCATTCCGGCGACCGCTGGCAGTCGGGAACATCTGCCAATTATTGACATGCACCTGCACAGCTACGACGATGCAAGCTACTTCGTAGCTCCAGACATGTATGGCCAAATGGCACCGCCAACGGCGGATGCCCATTTCGAGGCGACTTATGAAATCATGCGTCGCCACCAGATTGTTTTGGGTGTCATAAGCAACACCGCGTCGTCTGAGGAAGCCTGGCTCAGAAAGGACAAAGACAAGCGATTTCTTCGAGGTTTTGGTTCATTTGGTCAAGATGATTGGACGCCCAAATCGTTTGAGCAGCTCGTCAAAGACGGAAAAATCGACGTGTTTGGGGAGATTGGTGCTTACTATGACGGACGTACGCTGGCGGACCCGTATTACGATCCGTATCTGAAAATATGTGAGGAATACGGAATACCCGTAGCACTTCACACAGGCGGGGGGCCTCCAGAGACTACTTATCGAGGCGCTCCAAAGGCGCGCCTGTTATTGGGAAACCCTCTGCTCATAGAGGACGTGCTGGTGAAGTACCCGAAGTTGAAAATCTACTTGATGCATTCGGGCAACAACTACTATCAGGAAGCATTACGTCTCATGATGTCTTACCCGCAGGTCTATTCAGATCTGGGGGTCGTGTTATGGGTACACCCCATGCCCAAATATCACGGTCGGGAATTCTTACTGAGAGCGAAAGAGTTTGGAATGCTCGACAGAGTTATGTTCGGGTCTGATCAGATGCGTTGGCCTCATGGTATTGAATTGTCACTCGAACAACTTGAATCCTTCGATTTTCTGACTCAGGACGAGAAACGCGACATTCTTTACAACAACGCAGCCCGATTTCTTCGGTTAAGCGAAGAAGAGATTGCTCGACATCATGGCATGTGATCCGAGGGACCATAAATATTGCTTCACTGGCCGCTAGCAGACTGCCATATTTACGATTGCTACGATGTTTGATTGACCGCTGTTCCCGTATGAGCAATGCCGGTCGACTAGCGTTGCCCGGCGATGTCCTTCAACGTGCGCTGATCGGCTTTGATGGAGAAACGCAAGTACGGGCCCTGCGCCGTGTAGCGCGCCTGGGCGAAATCGCTATCGTGGAAGCCCACGACGTTGTAACCGAGTGTCAACCACATGTTTTCGCGCAGGTTGTAGCCGACATCGATGCCGAAGCCGTAGTCGATGACTTTGGACTGATAAGCATGATAGATACTGGTATTGATGCCGGCGTCCCAGCGTCCGCGCATGCCGCGTCGCAGATCGATGCCGACCAGGTCCGTGTAACCCGTGTAACCAACGCCGTCGAATTCGCTGCGCACGTATTTGAACGCATACTGCAATGACATCTGCATCGCCGCGCTGAAACGGTGGTTGGCATTGAAGTTGTTGATCAGGCGCCAGCTATTTTGTTCCACGCTGCCGAGCGTAGAGTCCTCGTAAATGAGATCCGTGCGATTAAGAAACGACCATGTACCGTTCGCCACTCGATAGGCCCAGCCAATCTTCAAGTCAGCCGACATTAGCTTGTTGCCGCTGATATTGTCGCTCTGCAGCATTGTCAGTCCGGCGGACAAGCCATGTCCTACGGTCGGTTCGCGATACCAGCCCAGCAATAATGTCGTGCGTTCTTCTGCGTCAGAATTGCGGTACTCGACACGCGAGTTGGCGCTCCATGTCTCGCTGCTGTACATCGCACCTGTGAAGATGGCTAGAAAATCTTCGTTGAGCGAGCCTGACACGATATCGCGATCGGGATCGAAAATTCGTGCATCGGGTTGGATTATCGTGTTGGACTGGTCGATACCGATATCGAGCGTCCAGCGATCGTTGAGTTTGAACCCCTGTATCAATCCGATATTCGAGAATAGTCGCGGCCCGAATTCGCTGATCTCGTTCGTGACAAACGCATTGATCTGCGTCCGGTTCCATGGCGATGCTTTAATACCCAAGCGGGTCATGGTCGCCTCGATACCACTGCCACTCGCGTCTTCAAACTCGGCAACCAGATCGACACCCTTCATGATCGTGTAGTCCGCGCCAAGGACATAGCGAGTTGGATAGTCCGAATTCGCGGTTTCACCCGACAGCGATGTGCTAACACTGGCGCGCAGTCTCAGCTTGCGGTCCATGAGCCTCTTCGCTACCCCTAATTCGCCAAGGTCACTCGTTCGATTCTCGCCATCGTCAAATTTGTCCTCGGCGTGTGTCAGTCCCAGCGTCGCCGAAAACGAATTACGCTCGAAACGAACTTGCGCTCTTGCAAGATTGCGGATGTCATTGGTCTCAAGATTCTGTTGCCAGCCCGCCTCGCCCTCTATTGAGATACGCTCATTGAGTTGCAAGCGCGCATCGACACCCAGGCGTCGGAAGCCCTTATCGGCCGCCGATTGATAACCGAGACCGAACTCGTCTTCGACCTCGCGAATGTAGGCACGCACATTGAGCTTTTCGCCATTGTGTTCGAGATCGACGCTATGCGCGGCGCCGCTTTGATCAACTCCCGCGACGATCGAATTCGATCTTGCATACTCCACCTTGAGCAATGTCTGGTCACTGATGTGCCACCTCATGTCCACACCGCTTAGGTCGGCTTCCGCTCCTGCTGTCGAATCATTGACATGCGTCATGCCGAATTCAACCGTGTCTTCCGACATTTTCACAGAGATGCGGCCGCCGGCGATGACATCTTCCCCGCCAGTTGCAAGCGATTCGTATTCGACAACGATATAGATCGGATTGAAGTCCAGATCGCGGCTCGGTACCGGTTGTTTGAAGAATATCGTGCCGTTCAGCGTGTCGAGATTGTAGTCCAGGAAGCGACTG
>JADFKA010000150.1 GCA_022565135.1 Pseudomonadota bacterium | reverse complement strand
CGATGAAATATGCGACATGCCGCTTTCGTTGCAGGCCAAAATGCTCAGGTTCCTGCAGGAACGCGTCATCGAACGTGTCGGTGGCCGCGAGGAAATCAAGGTCGACGTGCGTATCGTCTGTGCCACTAACCAGAATCCCGAAGAACTGATCAAACAAGGTGCATTTCGCGAAGATCTCTACTATCGCGTCAGCGAAATCACGATCAATATCCCGCCATTGCGTGACCGCGAGGAAGACCGGCTCATTCTGGCCCGCACTTTGTTACAGAAATACTGCAAACAGCAGAGCCGGGCATTGAACGGTTTTACCGATGATGCCGTGCGCGCGATAGAATCCTTCGCCTGGCCTGGCAATGTTCGTGAACTCGAGAACAAGATTAAAAGTGCCGTCATCATGGCGGACGGCAAAATGGTAACGGCAAGTGATCTTGGTCTCGTGCCCGGTGATGGAAAAGATGCATCGCTCAATCTTCGTGAAGTCCGCCAGCATGCCGAATCCAAGGCCATTCGAAGCGCATTAAGCAAGAGTTTCGGCAACATCTCCAAAGCTGCCGAATTGCTGGGCGTCACCCGGCCAACGCTGTATGACCTGATGAGCAAGTATGATCTGTCAGCCGAGCGCTATTCGAAGAAGGCCGTGCAAGCCGGGTAAAGGCATCGCCCGCACGTCTCGATCCCGCTTGACGGGAGCGGGCTTGTACAGGTGAGGCGGATATCGCCCGGCCCGATCGTTAGCTCTTCACCAAATGGTTGGTCCACTATTCTTTCAGTACGGCGGGCTCCAACAGGGCGATATTCACATAATGTGTTTATCATAATAGGGAAAATATTCCCAAAATAACTTTCAAAATCGGCTTCACATCACAGACGCCGAGCCGGATCTGACCCTACAGTAGCAATCTGCAATCGCTCTCAACGGATTGAACGGGTCGGCCGATGCACAAGGAGCTGCGCAACAGAATCAAACAGACGACCGCGTCGTCTGCGATCGAGAAACCGGACTTCGTCGAGTTGCTCGAATTGGTCGACCAGCATTATGACAAAATGGAAGCGACTATCACGCAGTCGCTGACCACGATTACGCCGCTGGAAGCCATCTTTGACAGCGTTACCGACGCGCTGTTTACCGTCAGTGAAAACGGCTTTATCTGCAGCTGCAATAAAATTTGTTCGTATTACTTCGGGCTGACGCGCGATCAACTTATCGGCTCGAAACTCGAGCGCATCCTGCCTGCCGCCAAAGGCCAGAAGCTTGCCAGGTTCATCGAACCCTTCAATTCCAATCTTGATGACACGCAAGTTACAGTCGCAGGCGGCGAGGTCGACGCAGTTCGCGCGAACGGTGAGACCTTTATTGCTGAAATCCACGCGAGTGAGCTCGAGGCAGGCGCGGGTAAGATTTATGTCATCAGTCTGCGTGATGTGACGGACCGCAAGCAAGCGGAAAACGCACTCAAGGAAAACGAGGAGCGTTATCGCGCCCTTGTAGAATATGCGCCCGAAGCGATAGTTGTGTTCGATGTCGATGAAAATCGACTCGTTGATGTGAATGAAAAAGCCTGTACCTTGTTCAATCTGTCACGCGCACGCTTGTTGCTGATTGGCCCCGAGAAGATCAGCCCTGACATGCAGCCCGACGGACAGCCGTCTTTCGGTGTCCGGCGTGGCTATATCGACAGAGCGCTCGCGGGCGAGCACCCGACTTTCGAATGGTTGCACGTGGATTCGATGGGTCAGGAGATTCCATGTGAGGTCCGCTTTAGTCGCTTGCCATCCGGCGATCGCCGCCGGATTCGCGCGACCATCACCGATATCGGCGAACGCAAGCGCAACGAGACGATTAATTTCGCGCAGAATAAGATTCTCGAAATGATCGCAACGAGCAAACCTTTTGATCGTACGCTGCGTGCCATCTGCCGCTGCGTCGAGAAGATCGACGATAGTTTTCGCGCCGCGGTCATGCAACTCAATGCCACGAATAAAATGCTCAACGTCGCGCAAGCGCCGAGCCTGCCCGATGCATTCAAACTGTGCCTCGACTTTGTTGACATTGCCGCCGACAGCATTACCTGCGGTGCGGCCGTACATCGCAATGAAGATAGCTTCGCGCTGAACATTGACAAGGACCCGGCGTGGAAGTCGCATCGGCGCGAAGCCGATAGACTTGGAATCGCCGCTGCCTGGTCGTTTCTCATTCATGGCGCGGCCGGGAAAATCATTGGCACACTCGATGTCTACATTAACGAGGCGCGAGGCCCAACCACCGGGGAACTCGACAAGTTAGGCAGCATGGCGAGGCTGGCCGGTATCGCGATCAAGCGGGAACTCGATGAGAATCAGTTGCGCACCTCCGAGAGGCGCTATCGTGGTTTGTTTCAAAACGTCGTTGACGGTGTCTATATCGCCTCGCCTGAAGGCGAGTGGATCACCGCTAACCCGGCACTTGTGGAGATGCTTGGCTACGATAGTGTCGAAGATCTGAAGGCCGCCGGTCGGACAACGTTGCTGTACGTCAACCCCATTGACCGCGAGCGCGTATTCGCGCGACTGGAGGCACAGGGACTGGTCAAAAATTTCGAGTACCGGCTACGCCGCAAGGACGGCCGCGAGATCGTTGTGCTGGAAAACTCGCATGCCGTTTTCGATGATGATGGCAACGTGGTCGCTCACGAGGGCACGATCACTGACATTACGGAGCGCAAGCACGCCGAGACGCGCATCTTCGAGGAAAAGGAACGTGCGCAGGTTACCCTGCAATCCATTGGTGACGGCGTGATAACGACTGACGCCGATGGCCGTGTCGATTACATAAATCCCGTCGCACAGGATCTGACCGGCTGGGACATGCGCAGTGCATGCGGCAGACCGGTCAGCGAAATGATGACGATCGTCAACGCGAAAACACGAGCCGCCATCGACAACCCGGTGATGCGATGCCTCAGGGAAGGACGCGTCATCACGCTCGACGAGAATTCGGTCCTCATCACGGCAGACGATGGCGAGATCCCGATTCAGGATTCGGTCGCACCGATTCGGGACCGCATCGGCAATATTGTCGGCTCAGTCATGGTATTCCATGATATCAGCAGAGAAACGCGCCTGTTTCGACAACTCAGTTACCAGGCGGCGCACGATTCGCTGACAGGTCTGATCAATCGTCAGGAGTTCGAGAACCGATTGGTGAATTCGCTCGAGAATTTGCGCGGCAATGCCGAAGAGACTGACGCGTTGCTGTATCTCGACCTTGATCAATTCAAAGTAATCAATGACACCTTCGGCCATAGCGCGGGAGATGCTTTGCTTAAACAGCTCGCGGACGTCGTGCACGCAAAGATTCGTTCGACGGACCTGCTCGCACGGCTGGGCGGCGACGAATTCGGCATACTGCTCGAGCGTTGCAATGAGAAAACGGCGATCGATGTGGCCGAGGCAATCCGCGGCGCCATCGAGGCTTATCGTTTCGAGTGGAAAGATTCGTTTGCAGCGATTCGTTGTTCCCTCGGTGTCGTCATGATTACCGGCGAGAGTGAAGATGTTGCAACACTCATGAGCTCGGCTGATGTTGCCTGTTATTCGGCCAAAGACATGGGCCGTAACCAGGTTCACCTGTACCGGGACAGCGATGCTGCACAGCGCCATGAAGAGATGAAGTGGGTCTCGCGCATCAGTAGCGCGGTTGAGGAAGATCGACTTGAGCTATTTTTTCAGCCAATTATCAGCATTGGCAAGACCACTGGACAATCGCGGGGCCATTACGAAATATTGTTACGCATGCGTGACGAGAAAGGCGAACTTGTCAACCCCGATCGATTTATTCCGGCGGCTGAACGATATAATCTCATGTCGACGCTCGATCGCTGGGTGATTCGCGAAGCCCTGTCGAAGCTCGCTGACCGCAATACAGACGGTGATGCCCGATACACGATAGCCATCAATTTGTCGGGCACATCACTGAGTGAAGACCGATTCCTCGAAGACGTTATCAATGAGCTCAAGAAGCAGAAATTGCCGCGCGGCGCGATCTGCTTTGAGATCACAGAGACCGCAGCGATTTCAAATCTGTCGCGCGTCGTGCATTTCATGAAGTCCCTGAAGCAGCTGGGCTGCAAGTTTTCGCTTGACGACTTCGGCACCGGGCTGTCGTCGTTTACGTATCTCAAGAACCTGCCCGTCGACTATCTCAAGATCGACGGGCATTTCATTCGCAATGTCGCCGAGGACAAGGTCGATGAGAGCATGGTCAAGGCGATCAGTGAGGTTGGTCATGCGATGGGCATCGAGACGATTGCCGAGCGCGTCGAGACCAAACAGGTACTCGAGAAGCTCGGTGAACTGGGCATCGAGTATGCGCAGGGCTACTACATCGCCCGGCCGGCGTCCGTGCGAGACTTTGCACCCTGGGGCGACATGCAATGTGCAGATCGTAGCGCCTGATGATGGTACGGCCGCTGATGCGTTACACTGAGCGGCAAAGAATTCTAACTCCTTAGATTCATGCCAGACGGCTCCAACCACAGTACGAACAACCCTGAAAGCCCTTTGCTGTGCAGCGGCGAGCCGTCTCCATTCGTCATTCTCAATCCGCTGGCGGAAGTGCCGATCCTGCTCGTCTGCGACCATGCAAGTTGCCGCATTCCGGCCGCCCTTGGCGACCTTGGGCTCGATCCATTTGCGCGACGCTGTCATTTGGCGATCGACATTGGCGCCGCTGCGCTGACCGAACATATTGCCGGCAATCTCGGTGTGACCGCCGTTCTGGCCCAGTATTCGCGGCTCGTTGTCGATTGCAATCGAGAGTTGCTCGACCCTGGCGCATTTCTTGA
Source organism: Pseudomonadota bacterium (assembly GCA_022565135.1). GTDB lineage: Bacteria > Pseudomonadota > Gammaproteobacteria > Steroidobacterales > Woeseiaceae > UBA1847. The sequence continues at coordinate 442 of JADFKA010000150.1, read as the reverse complement.
GTTTGGTGATGGCATTGTCGTGACCGGCAATCGCAATCTCAAGCGTAGCGCCAAAGACGCCCGGGCAGAGGCGATTTACTGGCCGTATCATCACGCCATCGACGCGCAAATAGCGCGTCTGCAGGCGGTTGGGCCGCCGCCCGCGTTCATTTCAGTGCACAGTTTTACGCCGGTCCTGAACGGCGAATCACGTTCATGGCAGATAGGTGTGCTTTGGGATGCGGACCGACGACTGTCCGACATCTTCATTGAGGAATTTCGCGCGGCCGGTTATGTGACCGGCGATAACGAGCCGTATTCGGGCAAGGCGCCACAGGATTTCACCGTCGACCAGCATGCCGAGGCAATTGGTTTGCCGCACGTCGGAGTTGAGATTCGTCAGGACCTGATCGATGATGTCGAGGGCGTCGACGAGATCGCAACCATCATGCACAGGATCATC
>JADFKA010000149.1 GCA_022565135.1 Pseudomonadota bacterium | reverse complement strand
GCTCCCATGCATCCGATGACTCATAGCCACACTCAATCAACTGCGGCGTCAGCGATCCGTGGATCATCTGCTGACCTTTGATTCGGCCGCGGTGCTGCTGCCAGATACCGACGCTCGTCGGCGCTATGGGCCGGACGCTGTGCATGGCCGTAATGGATTTTTCAGACGCCTGCGCATGCTCTTGGTAGCTGGAAAAGTCATGCAGCTTCTCGAGCCACGGAAACTTTGCCGCAATCTTGTCCTGAATCGTGTCCGGACTGGTCACAAAGTCCTCGTACCTGACCTGCAGGAACCGCTTATTGCCAACCATCGACTTTGCGAAATTATGCATTTCGCGCCAAAGCCGAATATTGGAGTAATACATGCTCCGGTCTTTACCGTGACGACTGACAATCACATCACGCGGGTCGCGTAACACGTAAATTACATAGAGTTCTGGATCCGCATCGATAACCGCTGGCATGTACATTGTGTCTTTAGGCCGCTTGGTGATGAGCAAATCGTTGTTATCGGCAGACACCAGGTTAAAGCGAACCTCATGATCGTAATGCTTGTCGACCCGAAAACACGTCACCATCGCCTCATGCAGTAATGTCGTACCGCTGCGCGGTGAACAGGCGACAATGTGCAGGTGCTTGAACATGTCGGGATTCTACCCGACGTGCTGCAAGACGTCCGATCAGTTGAGGATCAGGTCCTCAAGGACATCGTGAATGATGTGAGTCGCAATCTCGACGAGCAGTACCTTACCGGCAACTTCTATGCGCTCATAGCCTTGCGGCGCCCGAGGCAGCAGATCAATAAGTCCTGTGGGAAGAACTTGCTTGGCAATGCCTGGCGGCAGAGGTTTGCCGCGCTGAAAATTCTTCAGGATACCCGGTGGCAGAGATTTACCGCGTTTGCCCTTGGCCGCAGGCCGTGCCGTATGGTCCCGATAATAGGCGCGAATAACTGATATCTCGCCGTCGCTGAAGACGACGCCGATACCGATTTCACCAGCCGATGTCGAGGCGCCGCCAAAAACCGCCGCTGTCACCAGAACCGCTATAGCAAACAATTGCTTTCCCATCGTTATCACCTTCCTGCACAGCAATAGTCACGGTACGCGCACAAGCGACGCCATGCCGTGACCGGCCTCACATATCGAACCAACCAGCCTATAGGGTCAGGTGCCCCAGTGATTCATCAAGAATTCCCAGCATGTAGTCAGCGTCATCTCTACTCAACACCATTGGCGAGCGTAATTTCACAAGATTGTCGTGCGTACCAGTCGTTCCCGTCAGGACACCTCGATTGCGCAAGTCGTTCACAACCATCGACGTCAGCTCGATAGCAGGTGTTCGCCGCTCACGGTCGGATACGAGTTCAAGCCCTAGAAACAAGCCCGTGCCCCGAACGTCACCGATGCACTCGTGTTTTTCGGCGAGCTTCCACAGACCGTCCACCAAATGCTGGCCAACCTCCAGCGCATTCTGCTGCAGGCCCTCGTCCTCGATCACATCGAGAACGGCGCTGGCCGCCGCACAGGAAACGGGGTTGCCGCCAAATGTATTGAAATATCCACTCGACTTCGCGAGCCCCGCGACCAGCTCGCGCTGGACAACCACGCCAGCTATCGGGTGGCCGTTGCCCATTGGCTTGCCCAGTGTAACGATGTCAGGGACAAAATCATCGACCTCAAAGCCCCAGAAATGCTTGCCGGTGCGGCCGAACCCAGGCTGTACCTCGTCCGCAATGAACAACGCACCTGCTTCCCTGACGATCGCGGCGGCAGTGCTCAGGTAAGCCGGCGGCGGCACCATGACTCCGCCACTGGACATGATTGTGTCGACAAAAAAGGCGGCCGGTTTTATGCCGCGGGAATCAAGCAACTCCAGGGCATCGCGAATGTATTCGGCGTATCGCTCGCCGGCGTCTTCACCACGATGCTCGCCGCGGTAGCAATCGGGTGTCGGTACCGTTGCCACATGGTCAGGAAGTGCGTCGAGCGGGTTTTCCTCCGAGTCGATGTCGTCGCAAGCCTGAGAATTTCCGTGGTAAGCGAAGTCGGTGACGATCACTCCGGTTCCGCCGGTAGCTGTCCTTGCAATTCGCAATGCCAACTCACTCGCTTCGCTGCCCGTGCAACAGAACATTGTTGTATCGAGAGCTGCAGGAAACTTATCTACCAGTCGCTCAGCGTAATTGAGGATGTTCTCGTGCAGGTAGCGCGTGTGCGTATTCAGTGTTCGTGCCTGTTCGCAAATCGCATCCACGACATGCGGATGGCAATGACCAACGTGCGGCACGTTGTTGTACATGTCGAGGTACTTGCGGCCGCTGGCATCGTAAAGCCATACGCCCTCACCGCGCACGATGTGCACCGGGTCATCGTAAAATAACTGGTATGTCGTACCAAGCAGCTCCTGCCGTCTTGTCAGCAGATTTTCAAAATTCGATGCCATTTTCCACTCCTTAAGATTGACTTGCCAATAATAAAGAACATTGACCCGCCGAACATCTCTCTATACATATAAGTGCAGGGAAGGAGCCTTCGCCCGGGAGGCGCGACTGACATGCTTACCGTCTACAGCGACGATCATAGACTGCATAGCGGCAAATTCGAGCTTGTCGATGGCGAGATGCAGCCGTGCTATGAGTGTCCGGAGCGAGCCGACCTGGTTCTCGAGGCCGTTAGAAAAGCAACGATCGGCGAGATTATTACGCCTGATGACTTCGGTCTGGAACCCGTACGCCGCATACATGACGACCGCTTCGTTGATTTTCTGCAGCATGCCTGGGATCTCTGGACTGCAGAGGGAAGAGACTGTGATACTTTGCCCCTGGTCTGGGCCGTGCGCGGCATGCGCCAGATAGAACCGCAACACATCGACGGCAAACTTTCCTATTTCTCGTTTGACGCGGGCACGCCGATAACCGCGGGCACATGGCGCGCTATTACTGCCGCGGCGAACGTCGCCCTGACCGGTGCCGCGAAACTGCGCGGCGGTGAGCGGCGCGTATTTTCCCTGTGCCGGCCGCCCGGCCATCATGCGGCCAGCGATTACTACGGCGGCTATTGTTTTCTCAACAACGCCGCGATAGCCGCGCAATACCTGCTGGATCAGGGCGCAAAGCGAGTCGTAATACTCGATGTAGATTATCACCATGGCAACGGTACACAGTCGATATTCTATGATCGGGACGATGTGCTGTTTGTATCCATCCACGGAGATCCGGATCAGGAATACCCCTACTTTCTCGGCCGCGCTGATGAGTGTGGCACTGGCGCGGGTGAAGGCTGCAATGCAAATTTTCCGCTACGCTGGCAGAGCAGCGCGGCAAGCTGGTTCACTGCCCTCGACAAAGGCCGACAACTGATCGCGGAGTATTCACCAGACTATGTCGTCGTGTCGCTCGGCGTCGACACTTATGAAGGGGATCCCATATCCCAGTTTCGATTGACGAATGATGACTTCCTGACTGTCGGTCGTCGCATCGCGAGCCTTGGTCTGCCAACGCTATTCGTGCTCGAGGGTGGATACGCTATTGCAGATATCGGCACAAACGTTTCCAATGTATTGACCGGATTTATTGGCTGACTGCTATGCCCCTCGTCGCCCACAACGACCTACCGACCTTCGGCGTACTGCGTGACCGTGGCCAGGTCGTATTGTCGCTCGATCGGGCCCGCGAGCAGGACATCCGGGAACTGCACATCGGTTTCCTGAACATGATGCCCGACGCCGCCCTGACCGCGACCGAACGACAATTCATACGCCTCGTCGGCAGTAGCAATCCGATCGCGCAATTCTACGTCTACCCGTTCTCGATACCTGAATTAAATCGCAGCGAGAAGGCCGAGGAACATATTCGCCGGCACTATTTCAAATTCGAGGAACTCGCCGAACAGGGGCTGGATGCATTGATAATCACCGGCGCCAACGTCATCACCCCGTCATTGGTTCAGGAACCGTTCTGGGAGCCGCTCATCAACATCGTTCGCTGGGCGGAGAACAACGTCGCGTCGATATTTTGTTCATGCCTGGCGACGCACGCGCTGGTCAAGCACTATCACGGTATCGACCGCCGGCATTTATCGCGCAAGCAATGGGGTGTATACAGCCACAGGGTCACCCAACCCGATCATCCCCTGCTCCGCGACGTCAACACGCGCTTCGATGCGCCGCATTCACGATACAACGACGTGTCGCGAGAGCAGTTCGAGGCTGCCGGGATAACCGTGCTCGCGGAGAGTGACGACGTCGGTGTGCACCTTGCCGTCAGTCCGGATCAGTTTCGCATCATCTACTTCCAGGGCCATCCTGAATATGCAGCTATCAGCCTGTTGAAAGAATGCAAACGCGAAGTCTTTCTCTACCTGCATGGAGAGCGAGAGGCCGTGCCGCGCATTCCCGAGAACTATCTAACGGCGGCAGGTGAGACAATCGCCGCCGCGCACATCGAACGGGCGATTGCGGCCAGAGCTAAAGGCGATACGGAACTCGAGTTTCCGGAAGCCGAACTCAGATTACATGCCGACAATACCTGGGGCGACACGGGCAAGGCTATCATCAACAACTGGCTCGGACTCGTTTACCAACTGACTAACCTCGATCGACGTGAACAGTTTATGCCCGGCGTGGACCCCAACAACCCCCTCTTGCATGTATGATCGGCTGTCTTGCAGGCGGCAGATTAGCTCTCACACAGGACAAGATTTATGGGATTCAGAACCAGGCAAATTCATGCGGGCGTCACGCCGGATCCGACGACCGGCGCGATCCTGACGCCGATCCACCAAACCACGACCTACGTGCAGCCATCCGTCGACGAGTACCTGAGCAAGGGCTATTCCTATTCGCGTTCCGCCAATCCAACGGTCCAGGCACTCGAGCTAAAGCTTGCCGATCTCGAAGGCGGCGTGGAATGCGCGTGCTTTGGCACCGGGATGAGCGCCATTCACGCTGTGATGCTCGCGTTTCTGAATGCCGGCGATCACGCGATCGTATCGGACGTCGCTTACGGCGGAACGTACCGGCTCTGCACCAAGATCCTGAATCGCTTTGGCATCGAATTCACTTTCGCGGACACGGCCAACGCCGACGATGTGGCTGCCGCGGTGCGTGACAATACGCAACTTATTCTGACCGAGACCCCGGCCAATCCGACCATGAAATGCTCAGACATCGCCGCGATCTCCGAAATTTCGAAACAAGCCGGCGCGGTGCACGCCGTCGACAATACGTTCCTGACGCCCTACTACCAACTGCCGTTCGAGCTCGGTGCTGATATCTCGATTCACAGCACCACCAAGTACATGGACGGCCATAACG
>JADFKA010000148.1 GCA_022565135.1 Pseudomonadota bacterium | reverse complement strand
CCATGGTGCCGGACCAAGGTGCGCAGACCGTGGAAAATCACGGGCGATAAACACGCATGCAAAGCTTGTCGATGGGGCGTCGCGAAAGATTTCTGGAATTATTGCGGTTGGTGTCGGGAGCCAGTGCAGCGCGCGTAGCGCTGCGGCGGAGCGATAGTGACGCTAAATGATGACATATTGCTGCTTGACGACACTAGTTCGCCCGATCGGCAGCGCGGTTCTGTCGGCGGTGGAGAGTTCGTCGCTTACACGTGCCGATCGCCGGACAAGGATTCTGAAAACGAAGATACGGTGGCCGTCATCCCGTGCGGTTCGCAATCCGCGGTCCTCGTCGTTGCTGATGGTGCTGGCGGATTGCCTGCGGGCAAGCGGGCATCACTCACTGCTGTAACGACACTCGCGAAATCCCTGCAAGCGCCGCTGGCAGAGTCGGTGCTCTTACGCACCGCTATCCTTGACGGCATCGAGGCAGCAAATGTCGCCGTACAAAACGTGGTCAATGGCGCCGCAACAACTTTGACCGTCATTGCGATTGAGGGCCTGCATGTTCGTGCGTATCAGATAGGCGATTCAGAGGCGATGATTGTCGGCAATCGCGGCTGCATAAAATTTCAGACACAAGTGCATTCTCCGACCGGATTCGCGGTCGAAGCAGGATTTCTCGATCAGCATGAGGCATTGCACCATGCCGAGCGCCACCTGGTATCCAATTTTCTTGGCACGAAAGACATGCGCATCGATGTGGGCACCGAGGTCGGGCTCATGCCGCGCGATACCATAATGATTGCCAGCGACGGGCTTATGGACAATGTGCATGTGGAAGAAATCATCGAGCGCATCAGGATTGGTTCGATCGATGCTGCGGCCAGCGCTGTGATAGCGCTCGCCAGGCGGCGCATGGCTGGAACATCTTCTGAGCAGCCAAGCAAACCTGACGATTTATCGCTGATCCTGTACCGCAAACCGGGCCGTAGAGCCGATAAACTGGGCATCAAGGTCGATTAGTAAATGACATATTGCAATTCTGTCAACGCCAGAGGTGCCGGCCGCGTTAAGTAGTGATCAGGGGTGTTGATCGCGTCCCGGGCACGTATTATCGTCAGGGTAGGTGGGTAGCCATCGCTCGAGGGTCTTGCGGGACCGATTATGATGGAACTCGAACCCGGTTTTACCGCTCAAACCCTAATGAACGGTGCTCGAAACTGCCGCGGCTGGCGATGAATCGTTCGCCGCCACACCTCGCAACATAGAGGGTCAGGACAATGAAGCTCAGTCAGTCTGTCACAAAGCTTACCTACTGGATCAAACCGCTATTGGTGCTCGCATTGACAGCGTTGCTTGCGAGCGGATGCAAAACGGAAGTGCAGACGCCCCCGGGAGGCGCGGGCATGCCGCCACCGCCATCAGGGGGTGGGATGCCAACACCGCCGTCGCCGCCAGGTGGCGGCGGCCAATCCGGAGGCGAACAATCCGGTGGCGGGCAGTCAGGCGGCGGCGAGTCAGGCGGGATGCCCGGTGGTGGCATGCCCGGTGGCTCTGATAACGGCGCAACAGGCAGTTCTGGTGATGCAGGCGACGGCTCGAGTGGTGATGTCGGTAGTTTCCCAAGCGAAGATCCAATGGGTGTGCCACCGATGCCGGATAGCGGCGGCGGTGGTGCCGGCGAGGAAGCCAATAGCGCGGGTGATGAAGCAGAGAAGGATGGCGACGGCGATGCAAGTGGCGATTGCGGTGACACAGGCGCATTGCCAGGCGGTGTCGGCGGCATGGGCCAGGCCGGTGAGTGCATTGGTGGTGCGTCAGCGGCGGCCAGCAATAGCGAAGCCGAGAGCGGTGGTTCGACGGGCACGGGCGGCGCCGGCAGCGTCGGTCAGTTTCCGCAGGAAAGCGCTGCACAAAGAGCGGCGCGGCTCGGCAAGGAGCTTGATGAGGCGGTTGGCGGGTTTGACGAAGTACTGATGGAGGAGCAACGCGAGATAGCCTCTGTGGGACGAAATACTGAAGGATTCGGCAGTGGTGCTGCGGGTAGCGGCGGCAGCGTCAGTCTGGGCCAGCAAGCGGCCGGCGCACGTGGGTCGATTATCGTCGCCAATACCGGGTCAAGACGGGAATCACCGATCGATGCCATGTCTCAGGAGGAGATTAGCGAACGAACGCCGCAGGATGTGCCGATCATGGTTGATGACGACATTATTGCGCGGCAGCTGCGCGAGGCTGCGTTGGTGGAAGAAGATCCGCAATTGCGTGATCGCCTGTGGGAGGAGTACCGGAAATATAAGGGCCTATAGAGGCCTGTGGATATAAGGGCCCATCAAGGTCTAAAGGAAGCTAAAGTGCGTACGATGAAAGGGACATCGCTGTTAATTTTTTTGACCTGTCTTGCATCGACAGGTTGCACAGTCAATGAGGTTGTTACGGCTCAGGAAACTGAGTTAATCATGGCGCAAGCGCCACCTGATGAGGCGTTGCTGCTCGACATCGGCATAATCCATTTTAAAGAGGGTATCTCAAGCAAGAACGACTCTTCGGCTACCGGCATTTACGACGAAATTCGGTCGGCCGAGTCGCGCTACCTTGCCTATCACTTGAAGACTACGCTGCAGGGCACCGGTCACTGGGGAGCAGTCCGCGTAGTGCCGTCGCTTGACGCGTACACCGATGTGATCATCAGTGGCACGATCAAAGAGTCCGACGGTGAATTCATTGTGCTGCAGATATCGGTTGCCGATGCGCGAGGACAGCAATGGTACCGCAGGGACTACAGCACACAAACGGGCATTTCGTCTTATTCGCGGAATCGCGATCGCCGTCAGGATCCGTACCAGAAAGTCTTTAACGATATTGCAAACGACCTGCGGGCATATGTTGCCCAGTTGCCGCCAAAAACGATTCGACAAGTGCGCCAGGTTTCGGAGCTGCAATTCTTTGCCGATATGTCGCCGCGAGCTTTCGGGGAACATTTGGCAACCGATGCAGATGGCTTGGTCACAGCAGTGCGATTGCCCGCGCAGAATGATCCGTCAGTCGACCGCCTGCGGCAAATTCGTGAGCGTGATCGACTCGTCGTCGATACGCTCAACGAACATTATGCGAATTTCTATTACGGTATCGCCATTCCCTACCACTCGTGGCGCAAGACGGCGCGCGAGGAAGCGATCAACTATCGTCAGGTCAAACGTGCCTCCACCATGCAAATATTGATGGGAGCTGTCGTGCTCGCCGGTTCAATGGCGGTGGATACGGACAGTGGTGGCAGGAATACGAGAAACATCAACCGGAGCCTGAGAAATATCGGTCTGTCGCAGGGATTTGAGACGATGTTCGCAGGATTCTCGAGGCGCTCGGAAGCGTCTATGCACCTCGAGGCGATCAAGGAATTGTCGGAGTCCTTTGGCGCTGAAGCGGCGCCGATGGTCGTCACCGTCGAAGGTCAGACGCGTCGCCTTACTGGCACGGCCGCTGCACAGTACGAAAGCTGGCGCCGATTGCTCAAGGAAATCTACGAGGCTGAAACCGGATTCGTCGATTCGGCTGATGTCAGCGCACCGGAGCGTGTCCCTGAACCGACCGGATGAGCGAACGGCCACTGATGCAGGACCTGCAAAAAGGGACGGAGCTTGCGAACCGCTACACGCTGGTCCGCAGGCTCGGCGGTGGTGGCGCGGCCGTCACCTGGCTTGCGACAGACCGCATGACGCGTGCACAAGTCGCGCTCAAAATTCTCGCCGACGATCGACAGTCCGTTGCCGGCTTGCGCAAAGAATGGCAGACCAGCATGCGCCTGATGCATGCGCACATCGTGCGCGTATTCGAATTCAATGACGATCCGCAATGCGCGTTCTACAGCCTGCAATACATTGACGGAGCCGATATCAGCGCACTTGCGGGCGCACCACCGCCGCACATTCTACCTCCCATCGCATTGGTCGCTGATGCGCTTCGATACGCTCACGGCAAAGGTGTCGTGCACTGCGATGTCAAAGCCAGCAATATTCTGATCGACCACAATGGCGCGCCGTTCCTGATCGACTTCGGTGTTGCTGCGGACGGCAAAGTCGATGCAGATGGCGGATCACTGATCGCGTCAAGCCCGCAACGACTTGCCGGGGCACCACCGCAGCCGGCTGACGATGTATTCGCTCTGGGTGGCCTGATCTTTGAACTCGTTGCTGGGCACTCACCGTACGCATCGGCATCGACTGCCGATGACATTCTACATGTCGTGCCAGCACAACTGCAGGCGGCGCATGGCACGCCGATACCGCCGGGCGTGCAATCTTTGGTCGCCAACATGCTCGATAAAGATGCAAGCAGACGACCCGATGCAGAATCGATCGTGACCAGTCTGGATGCAGCCGGTTTCGCACCGGGGCCGGCACCGGCCGCATATGTCGGCAAGCGACGCATGACCGCAGACGTGATCATCGAGGCCAGCGAGGCAATTCGGCCGGCAAAAATAGGCACAGCGGGTACGCCACTCCCGGAGATTTTCGAGCGCTCAGGGATTAGTCCGCGAATGCTGGGATTTAGTCTGGCGGCATTAATGACGGTGCTTCTCGGTGTCATATTTTTGCTGCCGGGTACCGTCACAACGGATAGCGTGGACCCCGTCGCCGAGTCGGCATCCACTGATGTGCAAGAGACTCCGGATTCCAGGCAACGGCGGGGGGTGCAATTCACCGAAAACATCGATGACCTTGCGGGCCGCGACGCGCGTGTTGTGGCACGAGCCGAGACCGAAACGGTGCTTGGCGAGCTACTGTCCAAAATGGACATACTGAATCGGCGAGCCGTGCAACGATGGGGTGGATTGCGTTACAAGCAGGCACAGGCCGCCTATGCCGAAGGTGATGACGCCTATCTTGTGCGGGATTACACGACAGCCAAAACGAAGTACCGTGAGGCGATTGACAAGCTTGAGCCGCTACTGGTCGAGGTTGACCGGGTTTTCGCAACGACATATGCCGCAGCGCAGGCGGCCCTGGACGCCGCAGACGCGGTCGAGGCAATACGGCACTTCGAATTGGCAGTTGCGATCAGCCCGAGCCACGCGGCTGCGCAGGCCGGATATGCGCGCGCCAGGAATCTTGACACGGTATTGTCCTTGATCGATAAGGGTCTTGCATTCGAAAAAGACCTTGAGCTCGAAGCAGCTCGGCGCAGCTTTGCGCAAGCCGTGGCAATCGATCCCGAGTGGCAACCTGCGCAGGAAGGTCTTGATCGAACGCTGGTGACGATCAGGCAAATGGAATTCGATCAGCGCATGACCGAGGGACTGCTGGCATTGTCGGAGGGCGATTTTGCAGGTGCGCGTGC
>JADFKA010000147.1 GCA_022565135.1 Pseudomonadota bacterium | reverse complement strand
TTTATTGGGCTTTATGTTATGTTCTTCGAGTAGATTTTTAGTCCAGTTCAATAACATTTTCTTCCTCTGCGGGAATAAACTCTATTAAACGCTCCGGTATGTGCTGCAAAAATTCTGATGGGGGGTTTGATTGGGTTTTCCCAAACATCATCCGGCGCTGGGCAAAGGAGAGGTACAGTTTTTCCTTCGCGCGGGTTACGCCCACATAGCAAAGCCGACGTTCTTCCTCAAGTTCCTCTTCGTTTGCTCCAGACAAAGCGCGCGAATGGGGCAAGAGCCCTTGTTCGCACCCCGCAATGAATACAACGGAGAACTCAAGTCCCTTTGTCGCGTGGAGGGTCATGAGGTTTACGAGATCCTTTTCGTACTCCACGTTATCTGCTTCCTGGGCAAGGGCGGCTTCCTCCACAAGCATGCGTATTGCTTGCCTTGGTTCTTCCTCGTTGTATTTAGCGCATACAGAAAGCAGCTCTCGTACGTTATCCCATCTCTCCTCTCCCCTCTCCGTTCCATCTCTCACATGTTCTTCCAGGCCCGTATTTTTTATCACATACTCCAAAAACTCTGTAAGTTTTAAATCCCTGGATTTTTCGGCGAAGTCTTCGGTGATATTTTTGGTGGTGGCAGACAACGTCGCAACCAGGTATTTCGTGGTGCAGACCTCGGTTACGATCTGCGCCTGGATCTGGAAAAGGCTGTTAGCGGTGATTCTGTCACCATTGAAGTGCCAACCCAGGTGACGTGCACGAGCTGCGATGGCAGTGGCGCGAAAAAGGGTACCCAGCCCGTCAAATGTTCAACCTGCGGTGGCGTGGGCCAGGTCCGAATGCAGCAAGGGTTTTTCTCAATTCAGCAATCCTGTCCAGCCTGCAAGGGCGCCGGTACAGTGATCGCGGATCCTTGCGGTGCCTGCCAGGGTCGGGGCCGAATACGAAAAACCAAGACACTGGCCGTCAAGGTGCCGGCCGGTGTTGACGATGGCGACCGGATTCGTCTCTCGGGCGAGGGCGAAGCAGGCAGAAACGGTGGCCCACCCGGTGATCTGTACGTCGAGATACGCGTCAACGCGCACAAGCTCTTTACACGCGATGGCGCCGATCTCGCTTGCGAGATGCCTATCAGCATGGCGACTGCCACACTCGGAGGTGATGTGGAATTGCCGACGCTGAATGGCAATGTTTCCCTGAAGGTGCCGGTCGGAACGCAATCGGGCAAGATATTTCGTCTGCGCGGTAAAGGCGTTGTGACCGTGCGAGATCCTCGTGTAGGCGATTTGTTTGCGAAAGTTTCTGTAGAGACGCCGGTTAATCTGACGGCCGAGCAAAAAGAATTGCTGGCTCGGTTTGAGGCCTCGATCCGCGCGGGAGGAGAGAAACACAGTCCTCGTGCCGACGGTTGGCTGGATTCGGTCAGACGTTTTTTCGAGCGTGTCGGCTAGGGAACTGGCGGCGGCAATGCCCGTGCCGTAACCTTTGATCTGGATCTTCTAGAATCAGGCGCAGGTCATCAATTCCGTCTCTATTGGTATCGCAGGTGCTGGCCGCATGGGTCAGGTGCTCATGCAGGCGCTCAAGGCAGCCGCCGATTGTCAACTGGTGAGTGTGTGGGTGCGCGACGAGGGGCAATGTTCAGAACTCTGGCGATCACCCGATCTACTGGTTAGCGATGACATCAATCGAGTCGTTGGGGCTGCCGATGTGCTTATTGATTTCAGTTTGGCCGAAGCAACGGACACAGTCCTCCAGGCCATCGTTGCACACCGTACACCTTTGGTCTGCGGTGTCAGTGGCCTGAGTGTTGCTCAACAGCGTCGTCTGGATAGTGCGTCAGCAAAAGTTCCCGTCGTCTATGACCGCAACATGAGTGTTGGCATTGCGGTGCTGGAGAGCTTGGTCGGTCAAGCAGCGGCAGCGCTGGGTCTCGAATTCGAAGTCGAGGTGCACGAAACTCACCACGAGCACAAGATCGATGCTCCTTCGGGCACTGCATTGCAGCTGGGCGAAGCTATCGCGGCCGCGAGAGGGCAGAATTTCGCCGCGGTTCGCTGGTACGAACCTGACGCCAAAACCAGTGCACCAGCTGCCGGTGATATTCGCTTTGAGGTGCAACGACGCGGCGAAGTGCCCGGGGATCACTCCGTAATACTGTCGTCAGCAGCTGAGAGCCTCACGTTGCGACACACTGTGACATCGCGACAGGTGTTTGCCGATGGTGCGCTGCGCGCCGCCAGGTGGGTGATCCACCAGAGTCCTGGACGTTACCGAATGCGTGATGTGCTACTCGACGCAGCATAAATTCAGAAATAATCGACCACACAGTCTGGCGCGACCAGTGTTGCTTCAGTAAACTATGGCGAATCGATTGGCGATCGGCGAAATTACAAGCGGGAGGCACTGCCCTTCCGCTTTTGTGTATCTGAAAAGGGTCATTTTTGAGTACGCCTGCTGTTCTGGCACTACAAGACGGAACCATATTCCGCGGATCCTCTGTCGGGGCCGAGGGCAAGACCATTGGCGAAGTGGTCTTCAACACTGCAATGACGGGGTACCAGGAAATTTTGACGGATCCGTCGTACTGTCGCCAGATCGTTACCCTCACGTACCCGCACATTGGCAACACCGGCACGAACAGCGATGACATGGAATCCTCGCGTATTCATGCCGCAGGTCTGGTCATCCGTGACAGTGCTCTGGTAAACAGTAGCTGGCGTTCAGAGCGCTCCTTCAGTGAGTTTCTGCGGCAGGGGAACATGGTCGCTATCGGTGACATCGATACCCGCAAGCTCACCCGAATCATTCGTGAGAAAGGCGTGCAGTCGGGTTGCATCATGACCGGTAACGTCGACCCCAAGACAGCCATCGAGCATGCATGCAAGTTTCCGGGCATCGCTGGTATGGATTTGGCAAAATTCGTCAGCACCGATATTGCGTATCAGTGGTGTCATGGCAGCAGCTTTGGTCGCAAGGCACGCATATTGAGCCGGCGTGTGGCCCCTTATCACGTCGTTGCCTACGACTTCGGCATCAAGCGCAATATCCTGCGCCTGCTGTCTGATCTCGACTGTCGCATGACCGTTGTACCCGCGACGACGCGTGCCGAAGAAACGCTGGCGTTGCATCCGAATGGGATTTTTTTGTCCAATGGGCCAGGAGATCCAGAGCCTTGCGACTATGCGATTGCCGCAATACGCGAGTTCATTAGTATTGGCGTGCCGGTATTTGGCATCTGCCTGGGCCACCAACTACTGGCGCTCGCCGCGGGCGCGAAAACGGTGAAGATGAAATATGGTCATCATAGTGCCAATCACCCGGTGCAGGATCTTGCCACCGGTCAGGTTCTGATTACCAGCCAGAACCATGGCTTTGTGGTCGACGAGGAAAGCCTGCCCGACACTGTTGAGGCAACCCACCGCTCCTTATTCGATGCAACGCTGCAGGGCATCGCGCTCAAAGACCAACTGGCATTCAGTTTCCAGGGGCATCCCGAGGCCAGTCCGGGACCACATGACCTGACGCCACTATTTGAACGCTTCATCCAGATTATGGAATTCAAGAGGCTCACGGCCGTAAGATCCATAGTAACAGTTAAATTTAGCATTAAAACAATAACTTAATATATTTTCTTAATGTGAATTATTGTAAATAGCATGCCCAAACGAAGTGACATCGAGAGTGTTCTGATTATCGGCGCTGGTCCTATCATCATTGGCCAGGCCTGCGAGTTCGATTATTCAGGTGCGCAGGCGTGCAAGGCGCTAAAGGAAGAAGGCTACCGGGTCATTCTCGTCAATTCGAACCCGGCAACGATCATGACGGATCCGGAAACTGCTGACGCGATATACATAGAGCCGGTGCAATGGACAGCAGTGCAACGCATTATCGAGAAAGAAAGACCCGATGCATTGCTGCCAACGATGGGTGGCCAGACGGCACTGAATTGTGCACTTGACCTGGCTCGCGAGGGCGTCCTTGAGAAATACAATGTTGAGATGATTGCAGCATCGCGCGAGGCGATCAATATGGCTGAGGATCGTGAATTGTTTCGCCAGGCGATGACCGAAATCGGACTCGAGGTGCCGACGGCCGAGATTGCTCGCACACTCGAGGAGGCAATTAACAAGCAAAAGATCATCGGCTTTCCGACGATGATTCGCCCGTCGTTCACTTTAGGTGGCACAGGCGGTGGCATCGCTTACAACCAGGATGAATTCGAACGTATTGTCACGCATGGTCTTGAAATGTCGCCGACGACCGAGGTGCTGCTGGAAGAGTCGGTGCTTGGCTGGAAAGAATTCGAGATGGAGGTGATCCGCGATTGCAATGACAATTGCATCATTGTTTGCTCAATCGAGAATCTGGACCCGATGGGCATACACACGGGTGACTCCATTACCGTTGCGCCGGCACAAACTCTGACCGACAAGGAATATCAGCGCCTGCGTAATGCGTCGATCGACGTGTTACGGAAGATCGGCGTCGATACGGGCGGTTCTAACGTACAGTTCGCCATAAATCCTGAGGACGGGCGCGTTCTTGTCATTGAGATGAACCCACGCGTGTCTCGTTCTTCGGCGCTGGCGTCCAAGGCAACAGGATTTCCCATCGCGAAAATTGCGGCCAAGCTTGCGGTGGGCTACACACTCGATGAGCTGAAAAATGACATTACCGGTGGCGCTACTCCAGCTTCGTTTGAACCAACAATCGACTATGTGGTTACCAAGATTCCGCGCTTCACGTTCGAGAAATTTCCTGGCGCCAATGACCGATTGACAACACAGATGAAGTCGGTCGGCGAAGTCATGGCGATTGGCCGCACGTTTCAGGAATCGCTGCAAAAGGCCATGCGCGGGCTAGAGACGGGTGTCACGGGCCTCAATGAAAAGGTACTTTCGCTTACAACCGACGCTGAAAAAGATCAGCTACGACTGGAGTTGAGAAATCCAGGACCGGATCGCCTCTGGTACGTAGCGGATGCGATGCGCCATGGCTATACGATTGACGATGTGGCTAAAATTACTGGCATCGATCCCTGGTTCCTGGCTCAGATTGCCGATTTGATCGAGACCGAACAGTCAATACGCGACACCAGTCTGGCCAAGCTGGATGCAGCCACTATGCGATTGATCAAGCGTAAAGGGTTTTCCGACGCACGTATCTCTGAGCTCCTCGGGGTCACCGAGGCGTCCGTACGCAAACGTCGCCTGCGCCAGAAAGTTCGGCCCGTATTCAAACGTGTAGACACCTGTGCTGCCGAGTTCGCGACCACAACGGCGTATCTTTATTCGACTTACGAGGAGGAATGCGAGGCTGATCCTACGCAAGCACCCAAGATCATGATTCTTGGTGGCGGTCCAAA
>JADFKA010000146.1 GCA_022565135.1 Pseudomonadota bacterium | reverse complement strand
TCAGACAACGACAATTCGAAATTGTCCAGCGCATCCCCTTCTGGCTCCACGTGATGCTCAATCAGGTCGGTTAAGCCCGTGTTCTGGCCACCTGATTCGACATATCGCGCCCCGTCATCATCCAGGTAGTGCTCTCGAAACGGTGTGCCGTCCCCATGCTCCCAGCCTTTTTCGATCGCGTCGATGATCGCGACCAGTGCTGCGGAATCATCTTCCTGCGCCAGCAGTTGTGGTGAAAAAAAAGATGACGCCGCAAGAATCATCGTTGCTCCCAGAATTTTGCAGGTTTGCAGACTCATATTTGTCTCCCTGTTTTGAATTTTCTTAAAACCAGGCTCGCAGTCCAATCGTTAGCTGTGTGTCAGACGTGCCCTGACCGGCACTCCTCGCGAAATCGGCCGTATTGCCGAAAACACGCGACCAGTTGACTCCAATGTAAGGAGCAAACTCACGGCGAATCTCGTATCTCAAGCGCAGTCCGGCCTCGACGTCTGACAATCCAGAGCCTATTCCGATTTGCGGATCACTTTTACCGAAAAAATTCGTCTCGATTTCCGGCGTGAGTATCAAACGCTGCGTGAAAAGCAGCTCGTACTCGGCCTCCAGTCGAAGCGCCGTGCGTCCCGACTCCCCGATGAACAATGCCATATCAATTTCGAAGAAGTACGGCGCCAGCCCCTGGAATCCGATGGCAACCCAGGTACGTTCCGGCGACGGCCTGGAGTCCAGCCGCACACCAATTTGAAAATCCCAGTAGCCTGAGACTGCTTTGCTGAATAAAAATTGCGTTTCTGCGGCCTCAGTTTTGCCGGATTTTCGCTCACCTTCTATCTTTACCCAAAGTTTCGTCAGATCCCTGCCAATCCAGGCTTGCGCATCCCAGGCACCGCCACTATCGCCGCCGCTGTCCCTGGTTTCGAGTTGATCGAGCATCAGTTTAACCAGAACCGGATCATCGCCGGCATCGGCCCGGGCCGATGCCGGAAGCAATGTGACCACAATTATCATCAGCGACATCGTTGTTATTAAATTGATTTTCATCGGCAGGACTTTCTAGCTGACAACCACTTTTCTGAACATGCCCGGCATGTGATAAAGAAGATGACAGTGATAAGCCCAGCTACCCATGGCATCCGCAGTCACCAGGTAACTGATTTTCGAGCCCGGCTGGACAATGATTGTGTGTTTGCGCGGAATATGTTGCGGCTCGCCGGTCTCCAGCTCACCCCACATCCCGTGTAGATGAATCGGATGCGTCATCATTGTGTCGTTAACCAGTGTGATACGCACCCGCTCGCCGTAAGCAAGATCAAGCGATTCAGCATCGGCAAATCTGATGCCGTTGATCGACCACATATAACGCCTCATGTTGCCAGTGAGGTGCAGTTCGATTTCGCGTCCCGGCTCCCTTGGGTCGATGGTCTGCGTCAGATTCCGAATATCGCCGTAGGCGAGCACTCGTCTACCGTAGATCCGTTGATGGTCGCGCAGGCCGATTCCCGGATCATGCAAGCCGTCTTGCGGGTTCTCCGAGCGCATATCGACATGCGGACCGAATTCGGCAGCAACATGGTTGACAGTTGCACTGCTGCCAAAGCCGGCCCTGCCGAGTCCGGCCTGACCCATCTGTCCCATCTCCTGCATGCCGCTCATGTCGTGCCCGCTGTGATCCATGCCTGACACGCCGCTCATGTCGTGCCCGCTATCATCCATGCCGGACATATTGCTCATGCTATGTCCGCTGTGATCCATGCCACCCATACCCATATCTCTGTGGCCCAATAACGCCGGCGGATCCATTTGCGGCACTTCAGCAAACCATTCTGCATTCGGACTCAGTATTCCTCTGGCATAGCCGCTTCGGTCGATCGTCTGGGCAAAAATCGTGTACGCGCTGTCAACGTTCGGCTCGACGATAACGTCATAGGTTTCTGCAACCCCAATTCGGAATTCATCGACCGTGACCGGTTCAATGTTTTGTCCGTCGGCGGCAACGACGGTCATTTTCAGTCCGGGAATCCGTATATCGAAAATGGTCATTGCCGCGCCGTTGATAAAGCGCAAGCGCACTCTTTCACCTCGCTCGAACAGGCCGAGCCAGCCATCTTCCGGTGTCACCCCATTCATCAGGAACGTGTAGGTATAGCCGGTGACGTCGGACAGGTCGCGATCGCTCATGCGCATTTGATTCCACATCGATCGCTCGCTGCGGGTCTGCGCAACGCCTTTTTCCCTGATATCCCGCCAGAGATCGCCAGCGGTACGTGCTCGAAAATTGTAGTAGTCGCTCTGCTTCTTGAGCTTGGCGTAAATTCGTTCCGGCTTTTCGTCGCTCCAGTCGGACAGCAGCACCACGTAATCCCGATCATAAGCGACAGTATCAGCCTGCTGTGGATCGATCACGATCGAACCATAAACACCGGTCTGTTCCTGGAATCCGGAATGGCTGTGATACCAGAACGTGCCATTCTGCCGAACGTCGAACTGATAGGTGAATGTCTCGCCTGGTGCTATCCCAGCAAAACTAATGCCTGGCACACCGTCCATGTCAGCCGGCAAGATCATGCCATGCCAGTGAATTGAAGTGTCATGCGCCAGATGGTTAGTGACACGCAACGTAACCCGATCACCTTCCTGCCATCGCAGGACCGGCCCGGGGATTGAGCCGTTGATCACAGTCGCGGGTCTTTCCCTGCCTGTGAAATTGACATTCCTGTACCCGATATCAAGATCGAAGCTTGTTCCGCAGAGTGTGGTGACCGCCGAATGCGCTGCTGTCGCTGCGAACGATAGCGTGCACGGTAGGCCAAGGCCCAACAATGCGCTACCGGCTGCTGCGCCAGTGACAAACTGTCTTCGCGACAGGCCAGCTGGAACAGAAGGTAAGATGATCTTCTTGTCGTTCTTCATAGTCGTTGTTTCAATTGCTCTGGATTATCGCTACCGATTGTGCTCATGAGTGCTGTGATCGTGCTCTTCGCTTGCTTCCGGCGCGGTCTCAGGCTCGGCGGCTGCGCCATGCTCGTGAGGCTCGTCGTGATCATGTGCCGCATTATCCGCAGCCTCGTCACTTTCCTCGTGGGAATGCTCGGCGTCAGCCGCATCAGACGCGTGATGCCCTTGACCAGCGGCAGACGCAAGCAGCTCCTGGTAAGCCGCCTCGTCCAACTCGGGCAGCCGCGTCATGAATGCGACCACCGGCCAGATCGAGTCGTCTCCATGCGTTGCACCCCACGCCGGCATACCAGTCATCCTGATGCCGTTCTTGGTGACCCAGAAAAGCTCGGCCGGCGTCAATTCGGCCGCCTCCTCCGCAAGATCGGGCGCGGGCGGATTCAGCCCCTGACCCATGGCCTCTGGGTCCTTACCTGGCGCGCCGTGGCAGCCAGTGCACATTGAGTTGAAATCGTTGATGCCGGCGAGCACGAGATCGTCGTTGTCGAGTTCGGGCACCTCGATTTCACTTGCCCGACGTTCGATCGATGCGTGCGAAGTCGTTGATAGCAACCAGTCAAGCACGCCGCTGTGCGGGGAACTCGCGCTGACATCGTACAAACCGGAATAGGCGTAGCTGACGATACCGAGCAAGGCAATGACTACGGCAATGATCAGTGTGGTTAGTGTTTTCATAGCAAATCTCATCGATACTTTGTTGTTCGCATTCAGCAGCTGCCGGACGCAGAAATTACAATGGACGCACTGAGAGCTCAGCTCGACGCGGCCGGAAACATTTTTACCGGTCCGCGAGCGCTCTACAACGCTCCGCTAGCTAACTGAAATGGGAGGTCGGAAGAGGGGATTGGGAGTGTACGGTATCTGTTGCGCTCGCAAAGCGTGATTGCTGTGCACCACGATTCGGACTTTCGGTGCAGAATCAAAAATTACGCGTTCAGAATAATCAACCAGCGGTTGCGCACGCAAAGCGTGATTGCCGTGAACCACGATTGGTTGTGCGGAGAAGTGACCGATGTTCCTGCTGCGAAAACCGGACGACAGGCGACTCCGGCAAATCATGGATGGATACCAGCACGATCAGCCATCGTACTCGGAAGTCGGACAGACTCGTGGTCAACTCCCCCAGGGATACCAGATCGACCATCACCGGGTTCAACTCGGTGTGACCCGCGAAACCTTTGAGCGAGCCAGACAGGCGCTCTTCAATTGGCAGATGTTCCGATTGAATTGGCTGGAACCCTGTTGGCCCCGGCAGCCGGTGAAAGAGGGTGTTCTCGTTGGTACCCTCGCACGGATCTTCGGTCTCTGGACGGTCAACGTCTGCCGAGTCGTTTATGTGGTCGAGGAATCCGGTGACGTCGAGAAGTTCGGGTTCGCCTACGGGACGTTGCCCGGGCACGTGGAATGCGGGGAAGAACGGTTTACAGTCGAATGGCACCGGGACGATGACTCGGTCTGGTACGACATTCTGGCGTTCTCGAAACCCGGACACATCTTGACTCGGCTCGGCTATCCCATGGCCCGCCGACTCCAGAAACGGTTCGCCGTCGATTCGATGCAGGCGATGGTGCGAGCCGTACAACGGGATCAGCAACATCGTGGTTGATGTTGTTCGCCCGACACAACTGATCCGAGGGTGTTATGTGTACTGGCAAGATCATTCTGGCAGGTGGGTCCGGGTTTCTTGGTCGCACTCTTGGAAAGTGGTTGGCGGCACGCGACTGCGAAATTGTGGTCCTCAGCCGACAACCCCATGTGAGTGGGTTCGCCCGAACTGTGTCTTGGGATGCTCACAGTCTTGGCCCCTGGACCGAAGAACTGGAAGGTGCGTCGGCCCTGATCAACCTTGCCGGGCGGTCCGTGAATTGTCGCTACCATGCACACAACCGGCGAGAGATGATCGACTCGCGGGTTCTGTCAACCAGGGTGCTGGGGGAAGCTGTGAGAAAGTGCGATTCCGCGCCACCGGTCTGGCTCAACTCAAGCACGGCGACCATCTATAAGCACACGTACGATGACCCGCACGACGAAGCAGGCAATCTGGGAGCGACTCCCGAGGCCAAAGACGCCTTCTCCATTGAAGTCGCCCAAGCCTGGGAAGCGGAGTTCGAGAAGGCCGAGACTCCATCAACGCGAAAGATAATCCTGCGCACGGCCATGGTCTTCGGAGATGAGCGTGGTGGTGTCTTTGAAGTCCTGCGCCGCCTGACGCGGCTTGGTCTCGGAGGCAAGATGGGGCACGGTCGGCAGTACGTTTCCTGGATTCACGCTGTTGATTTTTGCCGAGCCATCGAATGGCTGATCGACAACCCGAACGCGGAAGGAACCTACAACATCTGTGCTCCCAATCCGATCCCGAACACTGAGATGATGACCACATTCCGCCGGACGTTTGGCATTCCGATCGG